>JAPHRL010000102.1 GCA_026195755.1 Kangiella sp.
AGCCCTGGAGTCATTAGCGATTGAGCATGGTTTAGCCGTGGCTAGTTATACCTCACCGCATTTATTAAAGTTTAATGAGCGGATAAAGTTTTCAGGTCAACCAGTTTCAAATGATGCGTTGATTGCTGCATTTCGTTACATAGCTCATCATCAAGGCAATATTCCTCTAACTTATTTTGAATATACAACTTTGGTTGCACTCTGGTTATTTCAGCAGCAAAAACTTGACTTGATCGTGCTTGAAGTGGGGCTTGGTGGGCGAATGGATGCGGTGAATATTATTGAGCCCAATGTTACTGTTATCACCTCAATTGGTCTTGACCATGTTGACTGGCTGGGCGATACCTTGGAAAAGGTTGCTCATGAAAAAGCTGGGGTAATGCGTGAAAGTAAACCAACTATAATTGCTGACCCCGAAACAAAGTCCTTGTTACTTCCAGAGATCAAAGAAAAGAAGGCACAACCATATTTTGCACAACAGGACTATCAGTTTCAAGAACAGGGCCTGCATTGGAGTTTTAATACTGATGTTGGCGGCAAAGCATTTGCTTTTGATAGCATAGCGACTAATGATTTGTTGGTTTCCAATCTTGCTGCTGCACTCCAAGCATTTATCCTGCTTCATACAAATGCAGTAGAGACCGATGCAGTGAAGAAGGCTTATCAACACTTGCAATTTATCGGGCGCTTTCAGTATCTTTCCAAAACACCTATAGTGATAGTGGATGTTGCTCACAACCCTGATTCCGCCAAAGTCCTAAATCAGAAGTTAATGCAACTGAAGGCTCGGGGTGTGAGGCGAGTCACTGCTATTTGCGGCATGCTCAAAGACAAGGATATTGTAAGCTCTTTAGCTAACTGTTCTGCTGTTGATCAGTGGTATTGTCTTGACCTTTCCGGGCCCAGAGGTGCTACAGGGGATGAATTAGTCCATAAACTGCCTGCAAGTTCACGAAAAGAGGCAAAATCTTACCATTTACTGGTTGATGCTTTAGATGAATATTGGCAACATCAGCAACAGAGTGATGCTTTAGTTGTGTTCGGTTCATTTATCACGGTAGGTTTAATGCTCAATTGGTGGGCTCAAAACACAACCAGCAAACAACTATAAACAACCAACAAGTACAATGAGGCTTTAGCTGTGGATGAAAAATTAAAATATCGTTTGGTTGGTGCCTCGGTAATTTTGGCATTGGCAGTGTTCTTTTTGCCAATGATTTTAGACAGTGAAAAATATCGCTCTCAGATAGAGTCTCAAATTCCTGCAGTCCCAACTGAAAGCGAATCCCAGCAACCTCAATTATCGGGACAACAAGATAAAGCGGCATCCTTCGATACAGCAGGTCCCGTCGAAAAGGGCCCTCTGGTGATTAATCTTGAGGAAGATACCGAGCCTGAGGATGAAGTAGGTTCCGTAAAGAGCAACAATCAAAATGCTCAAGAGGTGCCTCAAGAGAACAACCAGGCGGAGCAGCAGGTTTCGCAACCTTCTAATGTAGAAGAAAACACTTCAATACCACAGGATGGTCCGGGGAAACCTGCGGAAGTTCAGCAGCAGAAACCAGGGGAGGTTACTAAAACTGAAGCTAAACCTAAGGTAGAGCCCAAGCCTGAACCACGAGCTAAATCTGAACAAAGTACGGAGAGCGATCTGGCTTTTTCGGACAGCGCTTGGCTTATACAAATCGGCTCCTTTTCTAACAAACAGAACGCCACTAATTTGGTTAACAGTCTAAGGGACCAAGGCTACCGTGCATACCAGAGAGTCGGTGATTCTTATGCGCGTGTGTATGTAGGGCCCTATCCGGTAAAAAGCGAAGCTGAGCAACGGACTGGCGATTTGGAAAAGGTAGTTGGCTCAAAGGTCAAAGTTATTGAGTTTGACCCAAAACAACATTAACCATTTCACCTGACTGTTACCTCTGTTAAAATAGCCGCCAACACAACACAGTAGCCTCCTTAATGATTTGGGTCGATTGGGTTATTCTCGCCATTATTGGCATTTCAGCTTTAATTAGCTTACTTCGTGGTTTTGTTCGCGAGGCTTTATCGCTAGCTGGCTGGATAGTTGCTTTCTTTGTCGCTAAAGGCTTTTACGAGCCATTTGCCGCACTTCTTGTTGATCATATTGATACCAATAGCATTCGTCTGGGCGTTGCCTGGGTTTCTCTATTTGTGGTTACACTTGTTATTGCTGGAATCATAAACTATTTGATTGGAAGAATGGTTGATGCAGCAGGGTTAAGCGGCACGGATCGATTATTAGGAATGATATTCGGAGCTTTAAGGGGTGTGTTAATTGTCGCGTTAATTGTACTGGGCCTAAAGCAGTTCACCCCAGTACCCAAGGATGAATGGTGGGGACAGTCAAGTTTGCTCCCAAATATGGAAATGGTCGCCGAATGGTTTTATGAGCAACTTGGTGAGGTCGTTCCTCAATTAAAAGAGAACGCTGAGCCACCAACTGAAATAGACGAGCAAAAGTAATATGTGTGGTATTGTTGGAATCGTAGGTAAGAACCCTGTAAACCAAAGCATCTATGATGCATTAACTGTTTTGCAACATCGTGGTCAAGATGCTGCCGGCATTGTTACAACCGATAGTGGACGTCTTTATCTTCGTAAAGATAACGGGCTGGTTAGAGATGTATTCCATACTCGCCATATGCGTCGGTTGACTGGCAATACGGGTATTGGTCACGTTCGTTATCCTACAGCAGGCAGTTCAACCAGTGCTGAAGCCCAGCCACTTTATGTGAACTCTCCCTATGGTATTACCCTGGCTCATAATGGCAATCTAACCAATTCTGATCAGCTCAAAGAAGAGTTGTTCTCTACCGATCGCCGTCACCTCAATACTAACTCTGATTCTGAAGTCCTGTTGAACGTACTTGCTCATGAGTTGCAGTTAAAAGATAAAAATCAATTAAGTCCTGATGACATTTTTGATGCGGTTGGTAATGTATTCAAGCGCTGCAAAGGTGCATATGCTGCAGTGGCGCTGATTAACGGCCACGGCCTATTGTGCTTCAGAGATCCTCATGGCATACGACCAGCGGTCTATGGTAAGCGTGAAACTGAGAAGGGTACTGAATATATGGTCGCGTCAGAGTCAGTTGCTCTGGATGCTTTAGGCTTTGACCTGATTGATGATATCGGAGCTGGTCATGCAGTCTTTATCTCTGAGGATGGGACTTTGCATGAAAAGCAATGCTATGCAGATAGTGAGTTGACCCCTTGTATATTTGAGCATGTCTATCTTGCCCGTCCGGACTCAATGATTGATAACGTTTCAGTCTATAAAGCACGTTTGCGGATGGGAGAAAAGCTTGCCGAGAAGATTTTACGCGAGTGGCCTGACCATGATATTGATGTAGTTATTCCAATTCCTGATACTTCCTTAACATCAGCGGTGCAACTTGCGCATGAGCTGAACGTTAAAATGCGCCACGGCTTTATCAAGAATCGCTATATTGGGCGTACTTTTATTATGCCAGGCCAGCAGCTTCGTAAGAAAAGTGTGCGGCAGAAGCTAAACGCAATCGAGCTAGAATTTCGTGATAAAAATGTTCTGCTGGTTGATGATTCAATTGTTCGCGGAACCACCTCTGAGCAAATTATTGAAATGGCTCGGGAAGCGGGCGCAAAAAAAGTGTATTTTGCATCGGCAGCTCCACCTGTACGCTTTCCTAATGTCTATGGCATTGACATGCCTGCTGCAACTGAGCTGGTTGCTCATGGCCGCACAGAAGAAGAAGTAGGGCAGGTTATCGGTGCGGATAAAATGGTGTATTTGGATATTGAGGGGATGGTCGACGCAGTACGAGAGGGTAACCCCAGCATCAAACGTTTTGATTTGTCAGTGTTCACGGGTGAATATATCACCGGTGATATTGATGGTGAATATCTAGAAAAATTACAGCAACTTCGTAATGACTCGGCTAAGGAAAACAAAGAGGTCGATGATATCGAAGATGCTGGTATGGTAATGGATTTGCATAACCAATAACGAGGTTTTATGCGCTATATAATCAAAGCACTGCTACGACTTTTGGGTTGGAAGCTAGTGGGTCAGCTACCTTCCGATAAGAAGTATGTGATTATTTTTGCACCACATACTTCTAATTGGGATTTTGTATTGATGCTTATGGTTCGTTTTTGCTTTAAGATGAAAATTGGCTACCTTGGTAAACACACTTTGTTTAAGCCACCTTTTGGTTGGTTTTTTAGAATGTTTGGTGGGATTCCTGTTGAACGCAGTTCAGCTAATAATGTTGTTGATCAGGTAGTAACAATAATCAAGAAGCGAGAAGAAATTCAATTTGCTCTTGCTCCGGAAGGTACAAGAAGTTATAAACCCTATTGGAAGAGTGGTTTTTACCACATTGCACTGAAAGCCCAAGTTCCCATCGTAATGAGTTTCCTGAATTCAAACACTAAAGAAATTGGCATCGGGGATGTGCTTTATCCAAGTGGAAATCAAGAGCAAGATCTTGATGTGATAAGAGCATTTTATAAAGATAAAGCAGGGATAAAACCAGAGTTAGCGAGTGATATACGATTCAAGGAACAGCGTTAATCCAATTACTGGCCTAATGGCTTGTCGCAGAGCCTTTGTCTGCGTTTTTTGCCTTTTCCTAGCGCTACTCTTTTTGCTGACAGAAGTCGCAGAAGCAAAAAGCAATCTCCAAAGAATTCGATTCCATACCTATGACATTGAAGATGGTTTAAGCCAAAGCACTGTACTCAGTCTTGCTCAGGATAGCCTTGGCTATACCTGGATCGGCACTCAAGATGGCTTGAACCGATTTGATGGAGTGCAGAACACTGTATTTCGCCACTCTCCAACCGATTCTGAAACAATAAACTCCCCAACCATCAGTAGTCTGTTATTTGACGAAAAAAGGACTCTATGGGTATTAACACCACAAGGTTTGGATAGCATTGATATTCATACCTTAAAAGTCACTCATTGGACTGACTCCCTGCAGAACTTAATGCTTGATAATAATCGTACATCTGTTGAGTTGAAGGAAGTGTGGTCGATATCGTTAAATGAAGATAAGACGTTATCGGTATTAGGCTCAGACTATTTTGCAACGATTGATGTCGAGCATAAAACGGTTAATCAGAGTCAAAGACTTACCGATTATATCGAGGGAAAGCAACTGCAAAGAATGGTGGTTATTGACCAACGAATTTTCTTTATCCAAAAAAATTGTATTTTGCAAGCAGACTTTGGCGGCGCCCAACGGAAAGAATTCTGCGCAACAGGTACTGATGCACTTGATGAACTTTTTGTATTTGAGCAGTATCCTGATCATCTTTTCTTTTCGAGAAAAACTGGCTTCTCAAGCTTTGAGATTAGTACCGCTAAATTTAAGCATTTCGATGTTTATGATTCTGAGACCGACTCTCTTATTGAGGTAGGGGCGCTATTACCCGATAGAGATGGTTTTTGGCTCGCCACAATTACAGGGCTTAAATATTGGGATGGCACGCAAGAAAGAGTCATTCGTGAGTATCACTCTAACTTCAGTGATCAGCATTCTATAGCCAGTGATTACACATTGTCCTTGATGAGAGGTTTTGATGGTCTTATCTGGTTGGGTACTGGCTTGGGTGTCAACTACTGGGATTCTCGTGAGCAATTTATCCACTTGCTGCAAAAGTCGGAAGTTGCTCAATTTGGTCGAGATAATATTTCGACTTCATTATTAAAGGATTATAGTGGGCGCTTGTGGGTGGGTACTGAGTCTTCCGGTATTTACCAATATGACGAGTCTTATACCCGCCTTGCACATTTTTCCTCATTGCCTACAGTGAATGGGCCTGTAAACACTGGTTATGTAGCCGATATGCTTGAGGATAATCAAAGAAACTTTTGGCTTCTAACAGGAACCAGTCTCTTTATTAAACCCTATGGCAGTGATAATTTTCTATCCATTTCAAGCCTTAAAGATACTGACGGAAAGACACTTAATCTGACAGACTTGGCAACTATAATAGAAGGGCGTAATGGAAACATCTGGCTAGGTGGAGAGCAAGGATTCTTTAAGGTTTCTATGAAGCAGACGATCGGGGAACAGCTCACAGAAGAAGACCTCGTCATAGAAAACCTCACGGATAGATTGCCTACCAGTTTTATCCAATCCAAATATGGTGTTTATACCATGTATGAAGATTTACAAGGGTATATCTGGATTGGCGGCTCACGAGGCTTGATTCGATTCAGTCCATTGACTTCAGACCTGCAATATTATCTAAGCAACCCAAATGATCCGGAGACTCTATCGAGCTCGGACATTAATGTTATCTACGAAGACCTATTGGGTGTTTTATGGGTGGGAACTGTAACTGGATTAAACCGGGTTCGATATAACGTGGATGGGCAAGTATATTTTCAGCGTATCACGGTTAATGATGGTTTTATTAATGATTTTATTTGTTCCATTCTAGCTGATAACTCAGGGAATCTGTGGGTATCAACTGCAAACGGATTAGTCAAATTCCATCCGGATAAAGGACGCCCTATTAATTACACTTATTCTGATGGCTTGCAGTACAGCGAGTTTTTTGCGAACGCACAGTTTGCTGATAGTGAAGGATATCTATATTTTGGCGGGTTAAACGGTATCAGTTATTTCAAACCAGATGATATTGTTATCGATAAAGCACATCAGCCTATCAAGATTACTGAAGTTGTCCAAAACAGTGAACGTCAGCCGCTCACTCAGACTGGTAATGAATTGGTTTATACTTCGAATATACAGTATGGGGATATAACCGATATAAAATTTACAGTTTTCAATTATATCAATGCTAGAAGTTTAGAGTTTCGCTATAAAATTGAAGGTATTACAAAAGATTGGATTGAACTGGGTCATTCTCGTTTAATACGGCTCCATTCGGTGGAACAGGAAAGTCTTAACATTCGGATTCAAGTTCGTTATGAAGATGGTGACTGGAGCAGTAAAGAGTCCCAGCTCAAGCTTTCTGTTCAGAAAGGGTTCTGGCGAAGTGCTAAAGGGTTTGCACTTTATTTTATAGCTTTGTCACTATTTGTTTTTGCTATTGTTTTTTATCTTTATCGCGGCATCAAAAGAGCTTTAAAGCAAAAGGAAAGACTGTTTAAAGAATCAGAGTCAAAGAGTCAGATGCTTCTTAAAGATAAAAAATCACTATTATATAGAGTGGAAGATCTGCAGTATTCGCTATCAGAGCAGCGTTATCAGGTTGAGTTATTATCGTCAAAGTTAGAACAATCCAGTATGGATGACCAGTTAACGGGCTACAGAACACGAAGTTATTTAAAAGCCAGTATTCAACAAGAGTTAGATTCAATCTTATCTACCTGGAGCGACAATACCGAACTGCAAGGAGTATATCTTGGTGTTTTTGCAGTGGACATTGATAATCTGGCCACTATTAATCAGCAATATGGGCAATTGTGTGGTAATGAAATTATCAAGCAATTAGCAGATTGTTTGCGAACTATTTGCTACGGCACGGATACCTTAGTACGTTGGCAGGGTGCAACTCTAGTGATATTAAGTCGTGGTATTGAAAAGCGTGAACAGATGTTGCTGGCCGAAAAAATACGAAATATTGTAGCATCAAGGAAGTTCGATCTGGGTAATGGTAGTACTATTGATGTTACTTGTAGTATTGGATTTACACGCTTCCCATTCACCGAAAATATTAGCAACCCATTAACCTGGGAGCAGATAATTTATGTGGTTGAGAAGGCTTTAGCGGTTGCGAAAAAGAACAGCCGTAATGCTTGGATTGGTATTTTTGCTAATCAGTTTACGCGAAGTGCTGAGCTGGATGCGAAGTTGGCTTCTGATTTGCCAGCGTTAATTGTTAGTGGTCAGCTTGACTATGTTTCATCAATTCCAAAGTCAAAGAAATTGCTGTGGTTATAGAATTTAGTGTTGATGTATTAAGTGCAAGATAGAGAGTAAAACTGCTGCAACTAAAACACCTACTCCAAAATACCCTTTATGCTTAATCACAAATCCATGTGAGTGGGGAGCTTCGCTTGCTGCATGATGTTCGTGATGCTTGTTGTCCTTACCTTCATGAATGACTGAGACTGGAATAGAGTGGTCATGATGATGGATATGACCATGGTCATCAACATGAGGACGGTGAATAATCACATGGAGCAAGGTTCCTGATATAAACGCCTGGAAATAGTCGACAATGCTATTGTGCAGTCCTGTTAGCTGTTGCTCCCCTGCGTAGAAACCAATCACAGTAGTGACGAACATAAAGGCGAATACTAGCCAGGTTCTAAAATTCCCCCACTGAGGCTGCACAATCCACCAAATGCTTAAACCCACGACTATACGGTGAAGTATCACTGCGTATGCCAGCATCGGGTTAGTATCGTTCGTCACAATGGCTGCACCATCCAGCAAAGAATGGATCATAAGTCCGGTAATACCCAAAAATAAAGCTAGGCTATGTGCTTTATCAGCTGCTTTTCTAAAACTTACTTCAATCAAACCGGGGCCAAAGAAGCCAAGCAGAACCATTGGTATTAATGTATAGCCAATGTGTTGCCAAATTGCAGGCAGAACATCAATCAGTAGTAGTCCGCCAACAGAAACTAAAACAAAAGCGAACAGAAAGTTATCGAGTCTACGATTATAGGGGAAGAGGCCGACTAAGAAGGGGCCAATAAGCAATGCAACAAGGCTAAGAGCTAATAACATTAATCAATAACCTTACCTGGATTCATGATACCTTTCGGATCAAAAGCATGCTTGATAGCTTTTAAATAGCTAATTTCAGTATCACTTCGTGTGAAGTTTAAGTAGGGCTTCTTAAGAAGACCAACACCGTGCTCTGCTGAAATACTACCGCCTAGCTTTTGAAGTAAGCTAAATATTTTAGGATTAACTTGCTCGCAAGCGTTCGTAAATTCTTGATAGTCCATATCCTCTGGCGCAAGAATGTTGAGGTGCAAGTTGCCATCTCCAATATGACCAAACCAAATCACTTCAAAGTCAGGGTAGTCTTTAGCAACAATATCATTTACACCCGTCAAGAAAGCTGTGATTTTTTCAGGAGTTACTGAAATATCATTTTTATAAGGCTTGCGACCGGAAATGGTTTCAGAAATAAACTCTCGATATTTCCACAACTCTTCAACTTGTTGCTGGCTTTGGCTCATAGTGCCATCGAGAATTTGTTCATTGCCAAGGCCTGCTTCAAATTCTGCTAAAGCTGCTTCGAGGATATCTTCACTGGTGGCGTCAAACTCTAACAAGCAGTAGTAAGGCGCGCGTTGTTCAACAGGGCAGGCAAGATTATGATGTGCCATAACCTTTTCTAAGGCTTCGTCAGAGAAGAATTCAAAGGCGGTCAGGTCAATAGCTCTTTGGAACTGCTGGAGAATGGGCATCAAGCTATCAAGGTTTGGAATTGCTAACAACAGTACCGTTAAGTTTACAGGTTTACGGGTCAGTTTTAGAGTAGCTTCGGTAATGATACCTAAGGTGCCTTCGCTTCCAATGAATAAGTGACGAAGGTCATAACCGGTGGCATTTTTGATTAGCCCTTTATTAAGCTCCAGAATATCACCTTTCCCGGTCACCACTGTTAAGCCTTGGACCCAATCACGGGTTAACCCATAGCGGATAACCTTGATACCACCAGCATTGGTCGCAATATTGCCACCAATTTGACTGGAGCCGCTGGATGCAAAATCAACCGGATAATATAGATCTTTGTCCTCGGCGAACTGCTGAATTTGCTGAGTAATTGCACCTGCCTGGCAGTGGATTTGCTGGCTTTCAGCACTAAACTCAATGACTTTGTTCATTTTATCCATGGCAATAACCAGCTCGCCATTGGCTGCTACAGCGCCACCGCTCAGTCCCGTACGACCACCAGATGGGACAATAGCAATCTGATTGTCATTTGCCCACTGAACCAGCTTTTGAACCTGCTCAGTGGTTTTTGGCAGGGCAATCGCTAAAGGAGCCGGTGGCATGATATTGGTCCAGTCCTTGCCGTAATGGTCAAGCGAATCTTTATCAGTAAGCAAGCAGTCAACATCAAGTAGAGTGCGTAACTGAGCGATGTAAGTATCTGAAGACATGAGCAATTTATTGGGCTGATTGAATAAGCTAAATAGGCGCATATTGTGCCAGAGCTGGCCACTAAAAGGAATGCGCTGGCTCTTTTGAAAGTGAAAATAGTGAATGCCCGGAGCTAGTAAGGATGCAAAGCAGGCAAAAAAAAAGCTTCTGAAATTCAGAAGCTCAAAATAATCTTATCAATACATCATACAATACATACATCAACATATATCGTAAGGGGTGACGGAAGTTGGTGGGTGGTACTGGGCTCGAACCAGTGACCCTCGCCTTGTAAGGGCGATGCTCTCCCAACTGAGCTAACCACCCAAATTCCATCTGTTCGTGAAGAACGGGGCGCATTATAAAGTGGTTATCCGGCAGGTCAACAACTTTTTAAGTAAATCATTAAAAAAGCATTGTTTTGATTAACTATTAGCCAACATTGTACGCTAGACAGCTACAACAAATCACTTAAAGTGGTTTTGTAAAGCAGGGCCTCTTGCTAGAATAGCGACACTTTTACTTTACAACCAATAACTGACTGACTTATGACTGTTAAAACTCGTTTTGCTCCAAGTCCAACCGGCTATTTACATGTTGGCGGCGCTCGTACAGCTCTTTATTGCTGGCTTTATGCCAAAAAGCATCAGGGTACTTTTGTCTTGAGAATTGAAGATACTGATCGAGAGCGTTCGACGGATGAATCAGTGCAGGCCATTTTGGATGGTATGGACTGGCTGCATCTAGAGCATGATGAGGGGCCCTACTATCAAACTAAGCGTTTCGAGCGTTACCGGGAAGTGATTGGAGACATGCTGGAAAAAAGTCAGGCCTATCGTTGTTACTGCTCAAAAGAACGTCTTGATGCATTGCGTGAAGAGCAACAAGCGACTAAACAAAACATTGGTTATGACGGTCATTGCCGTAATTTAACAGAAGCAGAGCAGGATTTATCAAAACCTCATGTGATTCGTTTTAAAAACCCAAAAGAGGGTGCGGTTGTATTTGACGATTTAATCAAAGGCAAAATCTCAGTCAATAACAGCGAACTGGATGATTTAATTATTGCTCGCACTGATGGTACTCCAACCTATAATTTTACGGTCGTGGTCGATGACCTGGATATGGAAATTACTCATGTAATTCGAGGCGATGATCATGTCAATAATACTCCTCGCCAAATCAATATGATTAAAGCGCTTGGTCGTGATGTGCCTTTGTACGCACATGTGCCAATGATTTTGGGTGATGATGGCAAGCGTTTATCGAAGCGTCATGGTGCGGTGAGTGTTATGCAATATCGAGATGACGGTTATTTACCACAAGCACTTTTAAATTATCTGGTTCGATTAGGCTGGTCACACGGCGACCAGGAAGTGTTCTCAGTTGATGAAATGATTGAGTACTTTGATTTATCAGACGTCAACCGAGCTCCATCTGCATTTAATACCGACAAGCTGAATTGGCTCAACCAGCATTACATGAAAGAACTACCTGCTGAAGAAGTGGCCAAGCATTTACAATGGCATCTGGATCAACAAGCCGTGGATATTAGTAATGGCCCAGATATAAAATTACTGATTCCAGAAATGGCTGAACGTGTTAAAACGCTTAAAGAATTAGCGTCAGCAGTTCGTTATTTCTACCAAGACTTTGAAGAGTTTGATGCAGGTGCTGCTAAAAAACATTTACGACCAGTGGCTAAAGAGCCATTACAAGTGGTCAAATCAAAGCTTGAGCATGTGAGTGACTGGAAAGCAGAGTCTTTACATGGTCTTGTCAGCGCGACAGCTGAAGAGTTAGAGATTGGCATGGGTAAAGTGGGGATGCCGCTACGTGTCGCAGTGACTGGAGCTGGAATGTCGCCAGATTTAGGTATTACACTTGAATGGATTGGTAAAGAACGTGTCATTCAGCGTATTGATATGGCGTTGGCTTTTATCGCTGAGCGTGAAGCGCAAGCCTGATAT
>JAPHRL010000328.1 GCA_026195755.1 Kangiella sp.
AAATAAATATTAGAAGTTAATGCATGAGCTCTTGTTACCAGGGTTTTGTTTTTAGAGTTCTGAATTAATTCTTCAAGCTGACTTGTTGAATCCTCAAACTGTCCTTCCAATGCTAATGAGTGCGCACTAAAGAGTTGGAACAGCTCTTTCTGCTTTATATCTAACTCTATGTAACTTTCTTTCAGAAACTTGATATTTTCTTTTGCTAAAATGATATTTGAAGTTTTATCAACTTCAATTTTCTCAAGAATATCATCATAACTCTCCAGTTTCCCTTCCGCCTGAACAACCGCTATAGGTAATAGCGACAGTATTATTACCACTATTTTCATAATTAAACTCGAACTTATCATTTTGTGTTCATTTATAGACATCATCTCTACTCCCTCCCTGCCTGTGTTCATTCTATGCTCTCCATTGCAAGATAGTATGCCATTTTGCGTTGCTTTAACTGCAACTGAATTTGTCTTTCCGTATCAATATACAATTGGTAATACTCAATCGCTTTGTTGTTATCTCCAAGATTCGAATAGGCAGTTGCCAATATTCTGGTGGACTCTTTTTTATGTGGCAGATAATCGTCAGTGGTTTCAGCAGCGAACGCTCTCTCTGCATATTTTACTGCTTCTTCATTTTTCTTTAGTTTTAGATACATATCTGCAATTTTAATAAGCCCACTAACTTCTCCAATATCCCAATCTAAAGCTTGGAATCTGTCCTGTATGAGCTCAAGTTTTTTTAAACTTTCTTTGCCGTTTTTTTCCGAAAGGTTTATTGATGCTAACTCTTGTGAAGCTAATAGGTAAAAAAGGTCTTGGCCGGAGCTTTTACAGTTTTTACTCGCCTCAAAAAAATAGCCTCTTGCTTTATCATAATTTTGAAGCTGGACTTCTATACTCCCAGAATTGAAATATGCATAACATAATTCCTTCTCTAACCCAGCTTTACTAACCTCCTTCAAATAGCTGTTTGAGTACTCGTACGCCTTATCAACAAAACCTACTTCTGTATATATGGTGGCCGCATTTGCTAATACTGTTTTTATCGCTCTAGAGTCAGTTAAGTCATTTAGCATTAATCTTGCTTTCTCAATATTTACGAAAGCATTCATGAACTCTGAATTACTTGCATAAATAACTGCCTGCATCGAATAGGCTTGCGCCTTAACGTCAGGATTTCGATTAGTTTCCAATAAGTTATTAAGAAGGGTAGTGGCTTGTTGATAATCACCGGCCATTAACAGGCTATGACTTTTATATAGCGCAAACCGACTGGATTGCGACTCATTAAACTGCTCTTTCGACAACTCTAAATCAGCAATATGCTGAGCGCCGGCTTTGGGGTCAGACGTTAATAACTGCTGCGCTTCATCTAATCTCGCCTCTAAACTCTGAACTGCAAAAGCCCCTGATGCTACCAAAAGTAGCATCAAACAAATGCATAGTGTTATAAAGAAAGACTTCATACAGTAACTACCCTATCATCCATTCCCATAATACTCCCTGACTGAGGCTGTATGCCTAGCTTAGCATACAGCCCATATAACTGTACGTTTTTCAAACACCCTATTTTAAATTTTACTTTTTTACCAGGTGAATAATACCGGTAATTACAAGTTCAGCATCCTGCCCAAGTATTGCTGACACCTGTCTCTTGTCTCCGGACATAATTGCCTTTATTTCTTGTTCTTCTAAACCAATCTTCTGCATTACTGCCATCGGATTCTCAATATAAGATTGTTTTAGCTTTGAGTCTTCACTCAATTGAATAATGAACTCTTCTAGTTTTTTCTTTGACATACCGCACTCCCTCTTTTATTAAAATAATAAGCTACTGTTTATACAGTATTTTTTACTAAAACCCAACTCCCTACCCGTGAGCAATATCTTCTGGTTTTAAGCCCATTTTTTCCAATACATCAATATTGAGCTCAAGATTTCTTATTGGAGGAATAACCAGAGTCGTTTTTGTAGACATTTCTGTATTGGGTAGATCCTTTAGTTTCAAGTACTCAATTCTCGGCATTTCGATTGGTAGAACTGCTGCTTCATACAGAATCACTTCATGAGATGATGGATACCACTCCTCTAGCCTCTCAACAAAAGACTCAACCCATTCGGGTCTGGTTTCAAATTGAGTTGCTGTATGTTCACCAACTATACCAATCTGCCACATAATGGCGTAGGCAGCGTTATTAAGCGATTGATTATAAAACAAAAACTGGGAGGCTTCGTATCCTTGTATACCGTGTACACCCGGGTCTATACCAATATCTGCGTAGAGACACGCCTCAGCTGAAATTCCTGGCTCCATTATCGCTCGGAAACCTTCCTCTCTGGCTTTATCAATGGTTAAACGAGGTACACAAGCAAACACACCAGCATGACCGTAAAAAGCACCACACACCCTTGTACCTTTCCTGACTTCATCCATCATCGCTTCAATCATTTCTTCGTATGACTGCATGCGGTATTTCCCAACGCCATAATACGGCTGTAAACTCACAACATTAGGATTGAGTCTCTCCAACCAACGCTCAGCCAATGTATGAGGCATCAATGCAAAAACAATATCCGCCTTTTGAATATAGTCTTTTGCGATTACAGAAATCTGTCCCCCAAGATTCATACCTGTACTGACAGCAATAAATTCGCCTTCCTTGGATAAATTACGATTTGTATTAGACATTGTCATTAATTTCTCTTTTTATAATATAGCGTTTTGCGGCTCGGATTCGAGTGAGAGCTTACCTGGCTCAAATTATCTCTTTGCAATTTCCGACGCCGTAATACCATATACTTTTAAGTTTTCTTCATTCACAGTTAACTTTTCCGCA
Source organism: Kangiella sp. (assembly GCA_026195755.1). Taxonomy (GTDB): domain Bacteria; phylum Pseudomonadota; class Gammaproteobacteria; order Enterobacterales; family Kangiellaceae; genus Kangiella. Next base: position 2,837 of record JAPHRL010000328.1, read on the forward strand.
GGAGGTATTACAAGAGTTGAGATCAACTTCAACTCTTCTTGTTCTAACTCATCCAGTCTCACGGTATCTTTTCTTACTTTATCAATTGGTAAAACTTGAGCTTCATAAATAGTTACTTCATGATTTGGTGGATACCACTTCATTAAATATTCTACAAACTTTCTAATTCTATTTTTAGTTGTTGAGAGCTTCTTGGCAGTGTGCTCGCCCACCAACCCGATTTGCCATAAAATCAAGTAAGCTTTATTGTTTGGAGTATGATTAAAAAATAAGAACTGTGAAGCCTCATAACTTTGCACACCAAAATTCCCCGGATCAATGCCTAAGTCAGCATATAAGCAGGCCTCAGCTGAAATTCCTGCCTCCATATAAGCATGGTACCCTTCAGCTTGGGCTTGTCTTATGGTTTCATGAGGCGCCCAAGCAAACACACCTGCATGCCCATAAAAGGCACCACATACACTTTTACCCAATCTAACCACTTTCATCATCATGGATACCATTTCTTCATAGGTATCCATTCGATGCTTACCTTCGGCATATAAGCTTTGCAAGCTAACTACTTTTTTTGCTACCTGCTTTAACCACTCTTCAATAACAGGATGAGGTACAAGGCAAAATACCACATCTGCATTTTTTAGCTCACTTAGACTTCTTACAGATATGTGACCAGCCAGTAGCATACCAGTACTAACCGCCACAAACTGGCCACTCTTTTTAGACAAGTTTCTTAACCTCTTGCTGCTAATCCCTCACTGAACATTTTAATAATCGTGATACAATTTGTTTTATCGCCAATTACCTCATCGATCGCACTTTTGTCATTAGATGAGAGTATTTCAACTTCTCTATTGCTTAAGCCCGCTTCTTTCATTGTAGTGACTGGGTCAATACAATAATTCTGATATAAGTGGCTATCTTCCGATAACTGTATTAAAAAATGCTCTAATGTTTTGTTAGACATAGGTATCTCCTGTTTGTATTGAATTACTCTATATATACGATCAACTACAAAAAAGCCAGCAAACGCTGGCTTTTTGATGTTACTTATTAATCCTGATCCTGGTAGCTTTCGATGCTTGGGCAGCTACAAATCAGATTACGATCGCCGTACACATCGTCGATGCGATTGACCGTTGGCCAGAACTTCGCTTCGATAGTTGATGGCGATGGATAAACCGCTTCGGTGATTGAATAGGGCTTATCCCAGTTACGGATATCCGACTGGGTATGCGGTGCATTTCTCAATGGATTATTTTCCGCGTCCCATTCACCTGAACGAACTTTCTCAACTTCCTGACGAATGCTAACCATCGCATTAATAAATCGATCCAACTCGTATTTCGATTCGCTCTCAGTTGGCTCGATCATGAAGGTACCGGCTACCGGGAAACTCATGGTTGGTGCGTGGAAACCATAATCCATCAGGCGTTTTGCAAAGTCCACTTCGCTGATGCCGGTCTCGGCTTTAATCTGACGCAGGTCGATGATGCACTCGTGCGCAACCTTGTCGTTACGTCCCATATACAATACTGGGTAATGAGGTGCTAATTTATTTTTCAAGTAGTTAGCGTTCAACAAAGCTACTTCCGTGGATTTACGCAAGCCTTCACGGCCTAGCATTTTAATATAAGCCCATGAAATCGGTAGAATCATGCCACTTCCATAAGGAGCAGCTGAGACCGCTCCGTCACGTGCTTCAACACTGTGGATTTTACGCACCGCATGGCCAGAAACAAATGGAGCCAAATGCTTTTTAACACCAATTGGTCCCATACCTGGACCACCACCGCCGTGTGGAATGGCGAAGGTTTTATGTAGATTTAAGTGCGATACATCAGAGCCGATTTCACCTGGTTTTGAAATACCGACCTGAGCATTCATATTGGCGCCATCCATATAAACCTGACCGCCGTTGTCATGAACGATCTGACAGATGTGCTTAATTTCTTCCTCAAACACACCATGCGTTGACGGATAAGTCACCATCAATGCCGCCAAGTTATCTTTTAACTCAACTGCTTTGGCTTCCAGATCTTCAACATCCACGTTACCTTTTTCATCACACTTAACGATGACAACTTTCATGCCGGCCATCTGAGCGGATGCAGGATTGGTACCGTGTGCGGAACTTGGAATTAAGCAGATATTGCGATGCTCTTCGCCAATGCTTTCAAAATATTTTTTAATCGCCAATAAGCCCGCATATTCACCCTGCGCACCTGAATTAGGTTGCATCGAAACAAAGTCATAACCGGTAATTTCGACCAAGTCCGCTTCCAGCTCCTTAATCATGTCAAGATAACCAACTGTCTGCTCTTCTGGCGCAAACGGATGGATATTGGCAAATTCAGGCCAGGTTACCGGAATCATTTCGCTGGTGGCGTTCAATTTCATGGTGCAGGAACCCAATGGGATCATGCCATGCGCCAATGAAAAATCTTTATTTTCCAAGCGTTTTAAATAACGCAACATATCCGTTTCAGAATAGTAATCGTTAAAAGTAGGGTGCGTTAAGAAATCTGAGGTGCGCTCAAGGCTAGCAGGAATGCTGCTCTTGGCTTCTGAATCTAGAGCCAACACATCGGCTTTATTGCCAGTTAATACTTCAATCAACTGTTCAATGTCGGTTTGATTTTTCGCTTCGTCAATTGAGAAACTGACCTGTTCACCACTATAGCGCAAGTTAATCAAAGCAGCGTTAGCACGCGCCTGAACCGCATCCACATCTTTGGCTTTAAAAGTAACTGTATCGAACCAGCTATCATTAACCAGCTCTAAGCCTGCGTCTTGCAACGCTTTAGCAACTATCGTGGCATAACGGTGAATGCGGTTAGCAATGGTGGTTAAGCCTTTCTTACCGTGGTAAACCGCGTAGAAACCAGCAATGTTTGCCAACAGAACCTGCGCAGTACAGATATTGGAAGTCGCTTTTTCGCGGCGAATATGCTGCTCACGAGTTTGCATCGCCATACGCATGGCCTGGTTGCCACGAGTATCCACTGACACGCCGATAATACGACCAGGCAATGAACGCTTGAATGCATCACGAGTCGCAAAGAAGGCAGCGTGTGGACCACCAAAGCCCATTGGCACACCAAAGCGTTGCGCAGAGCCGAAAACGACATCAGCACCCATTTCACCTGGTGCTTTCAGCAACACTAAACTCATGATGTCAGCGCCAACACAGGCAATCGCTTTGTTATCATGCAATGTGCTGATGATTGGTTCTAAATCTGTAACCTGTCCGTTGACATCGGTGTATTGCAACAAGGCACCAAACACATCGTGGTTAGTTGCTTCGGTCACAGGACCAACAATCACATCCCAGCCATAATGTTCAGCGCGGGTTTGTACTACATCCAGAGTCTGTGGGAATACTTTTTCATCCACAAAGAAGCTGTTGGATTTTTTGTTCTTAGACGAACGCTTGGCCAAAGCCATCGCTTCGGCAGCCGCAGTAGCTTCGTCCAGCAATGAAGCACTGGCCAATTCCATACCGGTTAAATCCATGGTCATCTGCTGGAAGTTCAAAATCGCTTCCAGACGACCTTGTGCAATCTCAGGCTGGTACGGCGTATAAGCGGTGTACCAACCAGGATTTTCCAGCACGTTACGCAAAATCACGGTGGGCGTAATGGTGTCGTAATAACCCATACCAATGTAGGATTTGGCGATAACATTTTTATCTGCTAACGACTTAAGGTATTTCAAAGTCTCCGCTTCAGA
>JAPHRL010000286.1 GCA_026195755.1 Kangiella sp.
CACCAAAAACAGCATGATAGGGGTTAAGGTCATCATGTCGTTCTTGCCGGTCTCGGCGAAGGTGTTGTTCATCATCACCACGCCGGTTAAACGAACTTCAAGATTTGGGTTGCGCTCCATTAACTGAGCTTGCAAATCCTGAACATGCTCAGAGACTTTCGTTACTGCAGTCAGAATTTCGGTTTTCTTCTCTTTCCAGGCTTTGCCTTCCAGTCCTTCTAAATCAGGGTCCTGAGGCAATTGCACAGTTACATTAACTGCGGTAACACTGGAGTCCGGATTAATGACACGGTTCAATAGCTGTGGCTCATTCAGGACGATATCTTGCAGACGCTTAATTTCAGTATCGCTCAAATCGTCAATCATCTTTTCAGTGACTGACTCATGCTCGCACTCACTATCAAAATTTGAGGATTTATCCGGAATACACAGCAAGGCACCGACCAGCATGTAATCTTCGTCTTCCGGGGTCACCCAGGTATGTTGGTAATTGGTAATTGAATCAACACGAGTGGTGTATGGAATTTGCCAGGCCTGCTCAGTTAACCAGTGAATGCTTTTTAAGGTTTCACGATCAAACACACTGCCTTCTTTCGGCGTAATCACAAACATCGCATTGTCGGCTTTATCGTAGGTATTCTGAATATTTTCAAAAGCAATTAACTGGGGATTATCTTCGGCGAAAAAGACACGATAGTCGGTCTTTATTTCGAGAAAGCGTGCACCAAAAGTTGTTCCAATAACTAACAATATCGATGCAAGGATAATGAGCCACGGGTGGCTGATAACAAAACGACCAAATTTAACGGTATTATTTTCTGGCATAGTCGATCCTGACTGAATTGATTCAAGAGTCTGCAATTTGCACAATCTTGTTAACGATCTTGTATGGAAGGCTTGCTATTTAACTACAGACCAACTAGTCTGTCAATTAATCCAAGCTAGTAAATCGACCTGTTTATTGAAGGAATACCAAGCATGTCACAATCTCTTAAAATCGCTTTCGCTAAAGAGCTAAATCAAGGTAAGTTATTATTTTATAAAGGAAACTTAGATTTGTCCTTCTACCACTTTGAGCGCGCCCATATCCTCAGTCAGCCCTTTTATGGACGCCATGTTAAAAGTCATTGGTGGATGTTTCGGGTCGGCGTTAACCGCCTTGATCTGCGCGAAATCGCTGGGCAAATCATTCGAATTATTGGTTCGGCCGGTTCATTGATTGGCAAATACCCTGTCGGTAACACTGGTGGCGCCAATGTTTCGCCCTTTAAGCCCATGCCGATTCCAGAGGATTTAAGGGTTTATTTTGAGTAAATCCTTTTGGGAGACCGCAGGTCGCCCCTACATAACGTTTGTAGGCTGGTGATGCCCCCACCCAGTCTATGAATCCCAGCATTACTTAACAATGACTTACCAGTCTTTTAGGTTGAGGTAGGGGCGGGCCAGTGCGCCCGCCCTAAGCCATCCCATTCGATCGAAGAGTTTCATAGACTTTCTCATATCCCCAAGGGCGACCGCAGGTCGCCACTACATGCATACAATCCGAGCTACAAGCTCTGATTAATTCCCACCAACCCTGCTATCATTAGCCAACTTTCTCAAAACCCAATTTATTATGCCTCAACCTTCTAACACTTCAGTTATTAAAGCCACTCGCTACTGGCTGGAGCATACCGTTATCGGTTTCAATTTTTGTCCTTTTGCTAAGCGTGAGTTTTTGCGTCAGTCTATTCGATATTGGGTGTCTGAAGCCGACAAGATTGAAACGGCACTAGAGGATTTAATGGCGGCGGTCGCGGAACTTGAGAAGGACAGCTCGATTGAAACCACTTTGCTGATCCTGCCGCAGGGGTTCGCTGATTTTGAGGATTATCTGGATTTGCTGGATATGGCGAATGAATTAATGGCAATGCAGGAGCTGGAAGGAATTTTCCAGTTAGCCAGTTTCCATCCTGATTACTGTTTTGACGGCCAATTGAAGAATGACCCTGCCAATTACACCAATCGCTCACCCTACCCCATGTTGCATCTACTGCGAGAGGCCAGCATCGAAAAAGCGCTTGAATTTGTCGACAATCCTGATGCTATTCCTGAACGCAATGTTGAGTTCGCACGCGAGAAGGGCGATGCCATCTTCAAGGAAATTCTACACAACAGTTTAAAGCAATAACTTATTCACTCTTTGCTTTAATACAGGCAGCAACTCTTCCTCAAACCATGGATTTTTCTTCAACCAGATATTATTGCGTGGACTCGGATGCGGTAATGGCAGAACTGGCTGTTCAAAGTTTAAATAATGACGCCAGTTCTTGACCGTTTCGGTGAGGTTCTTTTCCTGTCGATTGGGCAAATGCCAGTCCATGGCATACTTGCCGATAACCAGCGTTAGTTCAATGTCAGGCAAAACATCGAGAATTTTTTGACGCCAGGTTTCTGCACAGATGGCTTTCGGGGCCAGATCACCTGATTTACCTTTGCCCGGATAACAGAAGCCCATCGGCACCACTGCTAACTGTTGCGGATCATAGAAAGTATCTCGATCAATGCCTAGCCAATCGCGTAGCCGATCACCGCTGGCATCGTCAAAGGGTCGTCCCTTGTGGTGGGTGATTTGCCCTGGCGCCTGACCTGCTACTAATATTTTAGCATCGGCACTGAACTGCAGAATGGGACTCGGGCCTAGCGGCAGATCCTGACAAATGGTGCAGGCTTTGACTTCTTTAAGCAGTAGCTGGTCTTTTTTCATAATCCTTTAATGACTTGGTTCTAGTCTCCGCAGTTTTCAATCAAGGTTCTTGTTATTGAGAATCTTGTAGTTGAGAGTCTTTCAAACAATATGTTTTTTGCTCGCCGCTTATCGGACACTGAAACATGAGTTTATAAGCTATCAGTTGCAGGTTGGGACTGTCCTCATCAGCTTGCCCATGTTGCCGATCCCCTATAATTGGGAAACCTTGCGAAGCCAGGTGAATACGGATCTGATGTTTTCTGCCAGTCAGAATCTGCACCGACAGCAAGCTGCGATCCTTGTCCGCATCATATTCTTTCAAGGTCACGATACTTTTGGCTGGTTTGTTATCAATAGGCTTGTCGATAGTGACTGTATCATGAGGAAATTGCCCCTGGACCCAAGTCAGATAATGTTTCTCCACTGCTCGCTTGGCGAACATGGCCGACAAGGCTGCTGCTGCCTCTTTGTTATGGGCAAGGATGATCAATCCTCTTGCCGCCCGATCCAGCCGGTGCACCACATAGGTTTGTCGATTGTAGTCAAAATGTTCTTCTACCAGGCGTCCAATGGAACAGTGATCGCCCCATTTCGAGCCTTGCGACCAAACACCGTAAGGCTTATTCCAGACCGAGTAATCACCTTCATCCGCTATCAACTCGGGTTTGGCTACCGTCTCGCTGAGGACTTGCTCGTTATAGTACAGATGCAGTTCCTCACCTATACGCAGTCTGGCATTTTTGCGACGCAAGGGCCGCGCCTGTTTGCCGTGCGATAGCCAGACAGCTCCTTTGGTCATGGCGTCTTTAACCTTCTGCTTTGACAAACCGCTGGCTTGCACCAATAATTCGAGCGGGTTGGTATCATTCAGATCGGCAACGTCATCAAGGTTTATATGTTGCTCAATAATGGTATTCTGTGCGGGTTCTGTCATCATCGTGTGAATTATTAACTGTGAAGCATTCTTTAGCTTATTATCAAACCGATTCTTTATCCCCACCGTCGTTACTGGCTGATTTGCCTGTAATTACCGATGCTGGTGAGCTGGAGCAGTACGATGGCTATTTCTGTTTTGAGCCAAAGGATGCCAATCAAGTGTTACATTTTTACGCCAAGCTGGAGGGACATGCAACCGGCTTTTCTCTGGACTTCACTCAGGGAGCAATCGCCTGGCGCCGAAGTCACGGCGGTGGTCGCAAGCAACAGATCGCCAAAGCCTGCGGATTGAAGCACAACTGGCAGCCCTCAATTCTTGATGCGACAGGTGGTCTGGGCCGTGATGCCTCGGAATTACGCAACCTCGGCTGTCGCCTGCGCATCATCGAACGTTCGCCTTATGTAGCAGCTTTATTACAAGACGCCATCACACGCGCTACCAGCCATCCCGAAACCCAGGAGCTTTTTGGCCAACATTTTCAGTTATTTCAGGGACAGGCGAACGAGCTGATACCACAATTATCATCTGAGCAACAACCCGATATCATTTATCTTGATCCTATGTTTCCACCACGCAACAAAAGTGCTGCAGTGAAAAAAGAGATGCGTCTAGTAAAACTGCTGGTTGGAGAAGATCTGGATGCTGATGAACTGTTACCACAGGCACTGGAGCATGCCAAGTATCGAGTGGTCGTGAAACGACCCAGTTACGCGCCCTATCTCAATCAACAGAAACCTTCCATGAGCATCGAAAGCAAAGCTAATCGCTTTGATGTTTATGTGAAGCGGGCAATTCCCAACTAACTCTTTTGAACCTATCTGGAACTCATCATGGCCAAAGCATCTGCATTACACATTCTGGTAAAAACTGAAAAAGAAGCCTTGGCGCTTAAAGCCAAGCTGGAAAAAGGCGCTGATTTTTATCAGCTGGCCAAACGCCACTCTATGTGTCCGTCGAAAAAACAGGGAGGCGATCTCGGCGAGTTTAAGCGAGGCCAAATGGTCAAGCCGTTTGATAATGCGGTATTTGCTAAAGGTAGCGAAGATAAACCTTTAATTGGCCCAGTCAAAACACGCTTTGGTTATCACTTAATCAAAGTGCTATATAAAAGTGGCTAATTGCTTTAAGACACGGCAAACAACTTATACTGCAACTGCCCTGCTTTCTTATCTTTAAGCTCACTCCAGTTCTCTGGAATATTAAGTTCCAGCCCCTGCTCCACTTCAATATAGATTAGAGTTTCAGGTTTAAGCCACTCCGCTTCAGCCAGCTGTTCTATGACTTTTTGCGTTATCCCTTTATGGAATGGCGGATCAAGGAAGATGATATCGAAAGGTTGTTGATTTGAGGTTATAAATTCAAAAGCATCACCATGCACAACATGAGCATTATCGGCGTTGACCAGTCCCAAATTTTCTTCAAGCTGGTGAAAGGCTTTGCGGTTCAGTTCGACAAAAGAGGTTTTTGCTGCTCCTCTGGAAAGCGCTTCAATACCGATGGCTCCTGACCCTGCGAACAAGTCCAGGCATCTTGCGCCATGAACCTCATTCTGAAGCCAGTTAAACAGAGTTTCACGAATTCGATCAAGGCTGGGTCTAAGCCCTTCAACTTCAATAAAGCGTAATTTGCGCCCTTTCCATTTGCCACCAATCACCCGAAATTGACCGGTTTTTTTAGTATGTGGTGATGTGGATGTTTTCTTGCTTTGTTGAGCAATCTTATTTCGATTAGCCATAAGTGGCCTCTTCTACTCTGGCGTTCAAGTTTGCCCGCTCGCGGTTTGCAAATCTCTTACGCACCTGCCTTGAAAGTGATAGGATAACGCCTTTATAAAGTTTAACAAGTCATTGATACCTTTACTGCCATGAGCGACTCACAATCAAAAGATAAATCAAAACGCGGCCTATTTGGCTGGTTTGGCAAAAAAGACTCTGATAATTCTGAGCAATCCCTTGAAACTGAATCTGAGACGGCTATTGAAGAAACGGCTGCTGAAGAGCAACCTCCTAAAGACCAACGTCTTGACGAAGAACTTTTAGAACAGGCCGAACATGCTCTGGAAGAACAGCTTGCAGAGCAGGTAGAGCATGATATTGAAGAAGCCTATGAACATCAGGAGCATCAGGGAGAAAAAATTGAAGCGGCTGCTCCAACCCTGACTGATACTGACAGCAAGCAACAGCATCCAGCTCCCGAGAAAAAGGGATTCTTTTCACGCCTCAAAGCAGGCTTAAGCCGCACCCGCGGTCAGTTAGCGGACAGCCTGGCTAATCTGGTTTTAGGCAGTAAAGAAATTGATGATGACTTGCTTGAAGATATCGAAACTCAATTGCTGATGGCTGATGTTGGCGTAAGCGCTACCCGAAAAATTATCGATGATCTGACTGACAAAGCTGCGCGCAAGGAACTCAAAGATCCACAGGCTTTGATGGAGCGTTTACGTCAATTACTGTCTGACATTATAGAGCCTTGCACCCAGCCGCTGGAACTGACCCATAAACCTTTTGTGATTTTGATGGTTGGAGTCAATGGTGTTGGCAAAACCACCACCATCGGCAAGCTAGCTAAAAAATTCCAGGGCGAAGGCAAGTCCGTAATGCTCGCTGCTGGTGATACTTTCCGTGCCGCTGCTGTTGAGCAGCTTCAAGTATGGGGCGAACGCAATAATATTCATGTCACCGCTCAGCACACAGGCGCAGACAGCGCTTCGGTTATTTTCGATGCCCTGCAGGCAGCCCAGGCGCGCAATATCGATGTCTTGATCGCTGATACTGCAGGACGTTTACACACCAAGTCGAACTTGATGGATGAGTTATCCAAAGTACAGCGTGTAATGCAAAAACTGGACCCGAGCGCTCCCCATGAGGTGATGTTGGTGGTCGATGCAGGTACGGGTCAAAATGCTCTTAATCAAGCCGAACACTTCAATAAAGCGGTACCACTTAGCGGAATTACCATTACCAAGCTGGATGGCACCGCAAAAGGTGGTATTATTTTTGCATTGGCTGACAAGATGAAAACGCCAATTCGCTTCATTGGGGTGGGCGAAAGTATTGATGACTTACGCGAATTCAATGGCCAGGACTTCATTCAGGCCTTATTCGCAACCGACGATAACGCTCAACAATAATAATCTATCAACACACTATGATTGAATTTCACCAGGTATTTAAACGCTATGAAGGTGGCCACGAAGCCCTCAAAGGGGTTAGCTTCGAGCTACCGGCTGGTGAAATGGCATTTCTAACTGGCCACAGTGGCGCTGGTAAAAGTACCCTGCTGAAACTGATTGCGCTGATGGAGCGTCCGACTCGTGGCCAGGTCATTCTTGATGGTCAGAATATCAGCAAAGTCAAAGATCGTCATATTCCTTACCATCGTCGTAAAATTGGCATGATCTTTCAGGATCATCGTCTCTTATTTGATCGCACTGTTTTCGACAATGTTGCACTGCCTTTGATTATTGCCGGCGTATCCGATCGTGAAATTCCGAAACGGGTACGTGCCGCGTTGGACAAGGTCGGCCTGCTCAGTAAAGAAAAACAATTGCCTATTCAGCTGTCAGGAGGTGAACAACAACGGGTTGGCATTGCCCGCGCGGTGGTCAATAAACCCCCTCTTCTGCTTGCCGATGAGCCGACCGGTAACCTCGATCCTGAGTTGTCTGCCGACATCATGAATTTGTTTGCCGAATTTAACCAAGTTGGCGTTTCTGTGCTGATTGCTTCGCACGATTTGGCTCTAATCGCCCGCATGCGTCATCCAGTAATTACCCTCAAAGAAGGTCGTACCATTCGCAACGAACTGGCGGAGGCTGCATTCGATGAGTAAATCCAACCGTCAAAACACCTCCTATAAGATAAGCTTTCTTGACCGCTTTAAGATGGCAATCAGCCTGCACAAAAAAAATGCCGCTAATACTCTGCTGGATGTCTTGCGTCACCCTACCAACAGTCTCTTGACCATATTAGTGTTAGCTATTGCCCTGGCCTTGCCGACCGCTTTTTATGTCTTCAGCTCTAATGCTAAAGCCATCAGCAGTAACTGGAGTGGCGGCGTGCAAATGGCTTTATTCCTCAAAGAGAATGTCAGTCAGGAACAACGCGCAGAATTTATACAAGAGTTAAGCTTCAGGCCTGAGTTTAAAGAGGTTGTGTTGATTCCTAAAGAGCAAGCTATTGAAGATTTTAAACAACAATCAGGCTTCGGTGATGCCTTGGACTATCTGGACGAGAACCCGTTGCCTGACAGCATTATTTTAACGCCTTATGAAAACCATTCCGGCGCAGCGATGCTAGAAAAACTGGCACAAGAATTAGAGCAAAATCCGGTGGTTGATCTTGCGCAACTGGATATGGCCTGGATTCAGCGTTACCAGGCAATACTTGAGATTTCGCAGAAAGTGGGTACATTTGTCAGCATTTTACTAGCATTTGGTGTTCTTTTAATCGTGGGCAACACCATCCGACTGGCCATTTTAAACCGTCGTGATGAGATACAGGTCATCAAGCTGGTGGGCGCAACCGATGCTTTTATTCGTCGCCCATTTCTATATACCGGTTTCTGGTATGGGCTTATCGCCGCCCTACTCGCTGCATTGATGGTCAATATCGTATTACTTCTTTTGCAACAACCCTCTTCAACTCTTGCTGAACTGTATAACAGCGGCTTTTCTCTTATGGGGCTGGCTCCCAGCCAAACGCTGACACTCTTGGCTATCGGAGCAAGTCTAGGTTTGTTTGGCGCCTGGTTCTCCGTTAGCAAACATCTCAAAGATATTCAGCCTACTTAACAAGCACCTAACAGAGTCTAGCATTCACTTTTTGCTCACTAGCAAGCTCTATAATGGCCTAGGTAATTAATACAACCTATTACTGACTATACTCTGAGGTAATACTCAAAATTACATTATGCTATTTGCTTATAGTGGAGAAGCTTGTTTGAATATGAGCGTTAATTATCACAAGGTATATTTACTTGATAAAAGGAAATCTGTTTATGAAAACCCTCCTAACCCTTGCTTTCACCACCATCACTTTAGCCTTTACCTCCAATGTAAATGCTAAAGTGGCGGATTATGAGTTCGATACTGTTCATAGCCAAATAATATTTAAAGTCAATCACTTAGGATACTCTAACTCATACGGTAAATTCCGTGCTTTTGAAGGTACGTTAAGCTTCGATCCTGAAGACTGGTCAACTGCTAAAACTGAAGTGTCCATCAACACCAAAAGCATCGATCTGGAAAACAAAAAATGGAATGACCACATGCGCAACCCCGATTTTTTCGATGTTGAGCAATACCCGGCCATGACGTTTAAAAGCACCAAGCTAGAAAAGACCGGCGAAGATAAGGGTATATTACATGGTGACTTAACTATCTTAGACAAAACCCTACCGATTACTTTGGACCTCACTTTAAATCAGGCGGGCATCCACCCAATGAGTGAACAGCCACACGTTGGCTTCTCCGCCACTGGCACGATCAAACGGTCAGAGTGGGGTATGGAATATGGTGTTCCTGCTGTTGGCGATGATGTGCATATCATTATCGAAGTAGAAGCGACCGCACAATAGTAGCTTAGGTTTAGCCCTGGTTCCTGCTAACTGATCGATTTTTGATCTGGCAGGAACCCCTTCTTCTGATTTGTAATTTCCTGTTACAAAGCACCCACTAGACTTTAACAAGTTTCACTTTATTTCTGTTTATGATGGGTGTAGGTTACTTACTTCAAAGATGCAAACAACCCGCCGGGCCTTATAGACCCTTGCCTGAACCATCATTTTGTATTGAACTTTTTAACTCATTAGCACTCTTACACTCAGAGTGCCAAAATATTAGCAGTCTCACTTAAACAGTGCTAATATTAGCCAATATTTATCACGTGGAGGGAATGATGAGCAATATCCCAATGAACATGGCGTTAGCCGTTCCAACAGGCAGTATTGATGGTTACGTCAGTACCGTTAGCGCTATTCCTATCCTGACCGTTGAACAAGAACAAAAACTTGCACATCAGTTTCACGACAATAACGATCTTGAAGCTGCACGTCAGTTAGTAATGGCTCACTTACGCTTTGTAGTCCACATTGCAAGAAGTTATGGTGGTTATGGTTTGCCTCAAGCCGACCTTATCCAAGAAGGCAATATTGGCCTGATGAAAGCTGTCAAACGCTTCGACCCGACAGTTGGCGTTCGCTTGGTATCTTTCGCTGTGCACTGGATTAAAGCTGAAATTCACGAATATGTGCTACGCAACTGGCGTATCGTTAAGGTTGCAACAACCAAAGCCCAGCGTAAATTATTCTTCAACTTACGCTCTAAAAAGAAAACGCTAAACTGGCTTAATAATGACGAACTCAGTGCTGTCGCAGAAGATTTAGGAGTTAGCCAGGAAGAAGTTCGTCGTATGGAAGGGCGCTTGAATGCCCATGATGCATCGTTTGATGCACCTCATGCCAGCGATGATGATGATGCAGTTTATGCTCCGATTCATTATTTAGAGTCGCCCAACTCTGATCCAGCGCAGGCTATTGAGCAGGAAGATTGGCAGGATCAACGCGAAACTCGCTTACTGTCTGCATTAAAAACTCTGGATGAAAGAAGCCAGGATATTTTGCAACAGCGTTGGCTCAGTGATCAAAAGGCAACTTTGCATGACCTGGCTGACAAATATAGTGTTTCGGCTGAGCGCATTCGCCAGCTAGAAAAAAATGCTATGAACAAGATCAAAAACGCTATCAGCTAGCAGAATTAACATTTATTATCACAAAGCGACCAAAATGGTCGCTTTTTTTTTGCCTCTGCTTTTCTTACCCCACGTGTGATCCTTTCCCACTTAAAGTCATTTTTGGTTTGATTTTTAGACCATTTGTCGACTTTTCGAACAATCTTAGCTCATTTTTTATTCTCTTTGTCGGCTTTCTATACAACAAATACTTGATCCAGTTCACATTTAGTAGCAAGATGAATTGTGTAATTATAATTAATAAGCTTGGGGAGGCTTTATGAATCGTCTAAGCACTTTACTGTTTGTCAGTACTTTTTTCCTGGTTGCTTGTGGAGGAGGGGACACCAATCCTGCCACTACAGAAACTACAGCCAGTAACAATTATGACTGTGTCATCAAGTATGGATGGGAACCACGTCCACCTTATCAGTTCTTGAATAATGGCGAGATGCAAGGTATTGATATTGAAATCTTCAAAAAAGCGGCTGAAGCCAATCAGTGCAACGTTCAATATGTTCAAAAAGGCTGGTCAGAGCTTTTAACCGCATTGGAAGAGGGCGAAATTGATGTGCTTGGCGGTGCTACTGCAACGCCTGAGCGTCAGGTTTACGCAGATTTTTCAGTTCCTTACCGCAACGAGTCATTTGCTTTATTTATTCGCTCAACCAGTGACTATCAGGGCGAGACCCTGGCAGGATTCCTTAGTGGCGGTAATAAAGTAGGTATCACCAACGATTACTATTATGGGCAGGACGTCTATAATCTAATGAATCATCCGCAGTATGGGCCATTGTTTGTTGATGATAATTCTGGTGAGCAAAGCTTCTATAATGTTATTTACAGTACCATTGACGGTGTATTAACGGATCCCGTTGAAGGCCGCTACATTATTAAACGTAAAGGTCTAGATTCACAGATAAAGCAATCCAATATTACGATACCTAGTGAGAATGTATCCTTTATGTTCAGCAAAAAAGGGCTTGTACCAGAGAAATCGAAAGCACTACAAGATGCCATTCAGGCCTTAGTAAGCGCCAACGAAGTAAATCCGGTAGTCGCTAAGTATCAGTAATTACTGCTTAACCAATAAAAGCCACCTGCGGGTGGTTTTTTTAATCCTTATTCCAGCAGCCCCATTTCACGTTTTATATTAAGAATATCCGAGTGGATAAAGGTCTTCTTGACACCCCGATCCAGTAAATCCTGATAAACCGACATGGCCATTGGTTCTGAGCCACCTACATAAATATCCATATTGGTAAGATCATTATGATCGAGCATAAAGGCATGATGAACAAAGCCTTTGCGACCCTGCCATTTCTCATCAAGACCTGATAGCACCGGTACAAAAGTAAAGTGCTCAAACTGTTCAGCCCAGGCTTGTGGCTCTTCAAGTAAGTACAGATCAGCGGACGTTTGCGCGCCCCAATATAATGTCAGCGGCCTTTGATCACCCTTTTTTAATGCTGTTTTAATAATGGAGTGGAAGGGTGCAAAGCCCGTACCACCAGCGATAAAGATTGCAGGGCGCTCTGATTCAGTAAGTACACACTCACCATACGGCATCTGCACTCGAACCAAATTACGGTGTTTTAATTGACTGACAATTTTATCGGCTGCATCATGACCCGGCAGGCGGCGGATATGAAGTTCCAAAACATCCTGCAGTGGCGAGCTGGCAATCGAGAAGGGGCACATAGAACCATCATCCAGCTCCAACATTAAATACTGTCCTGCGGTGAATGCAGGCAAGCTTCCTTCAGTCGGGGTTAATTGCACCCAATACACATCACGCCCAATACGACGCACTAGCGTCACTTCGCAATTTACGAAGGTGGCTTCAAGACTTTCGGTGTTTTGTTCAGTCATATTCTTCTCAAATCTTTTATTCAGTACTTTCAGAATCCAGGCCAAGCTCCTGCCACATAGCATCCACTTTTTCTTTTACCGCCTGATCCATCACAATCGGTTTGCCCCATTCACGATTGGTTTCGCCGAGCATTTTGTTGGTCGCATCAATGCCCATTTTTGAACCAAGGCCTGACACTGGCGAGGCAAAGTCGAGATAATCAATCGGCGTGTTATCAATCATGGTGCAGTCACGAGTTGGATCAACACGCGTAGTCATTGCCCAAATGACATCCTTCCAATCACGAGTGTTCACATCATCATCCACCACTATTACAAACTTGGTGTACATGAACTGACGCAGGAAAGACCAGACGCCCATCATGATGCGCTTGGCGTGGCCGGGATATTGCTTCTTCATCGACACAATCGCCAGGCGATAAGAGCAACCTTCAGGTGGTAAATAAAAATCGACAATTTCTGGGAATTGTTTCTGCAAAATCGGCACAAAGACTTCATTCAGAGCTTCGCCCAAAATTGCAGGCTCATCCGGTGGGCGGCCAGTATAGGTTGAGTGGTAGATAGGGTCTTCACGCATGGTAATGCGTTCAACGGTGAACACCGGGAAGCTGTCCACCTCATTGTAATAGCCGGTATGATCGCCATATGGCCCTTCATCGGCCATCTCTTCAGGGTCGATATAACCTTCCAGTACAAACTCAGCGCTGGCCGGAACCTGCAATTCATTACCTATCGACTTCACCACCTCAGTCTTTTCACCGCGCAGCAAACCGGCAAAAGCATATTCACTCAAGGTATCCGGCACTGGTGTCACGGCACCGAGAATGGTAGCCGGATCAGCACCAAAGGCCACCGAAACAGGGAAGGGCTGACCAGGATTTTGCTGACACCACTCTTTGAAATCCAGAGCGCCACCACGATGCGCCAACCAACGCATGATGAGCTTATTCTTAGCAATCACTTGCTGACGATAAATACCCAAATTCTGCCGTTTCTTATGCGGGCCTTTGGTAATGGTCAAACCCCAGGTCATCAAAGGCGCAGCATCTTCCGGCCAACAGGTTTGCACCGGAATCTTGCTTAAATCGACCTCATCACCCTCAAGAACAATCTTCTGACACGGCGCTTTCTTAACTACCTTCGGCGCCATATTCAAAACCTGCTTAAACACCGGCAGTTGCTGCCACGCATCCTTAAAACCTTCTGGCGGCTTAGGCTCCTTCAAAAAAGCCAACAACTCACCCAACTCACGCAAACCGGTTAAATCTTCCTTTCCCATCGCCAAAGCCACACGCCGCGTTGTACCGAACAAATTGCCCAACACCGGAATCGAATGACCTTTCACATTCTCAAACAAGATCGCCGGCCCACCCGCCCGCAAAGTACGGTCACAGATTTCCGTCATCTCAAGATAAGGATCAACTTCCACAGAAACACGCTTAAGCTCACCCATAGATTCAAGCTTAGCGATAAAATCACGCAGATCTTTGTATTGCATGAGAATTTTGAGTTGATAAGTAGTGAGGCTATTTTAGCAGACTAGGCAAAAATACCTAAGGAGAGTTTAATTTTGTTATTTATTCAATTTAGGAAGCACTTCCATCATATGCTCAAAACATTGGTTGATTGAGGTAATACCTTGCTTTGTTCCTTGGTGCCTGACTTCAGAGCTTTCGTTAGGAATGTCTTCTTGCCCGTCAATCCTGTTTCCGTCCTCATCGACGTCTACTACTATCCAAACACCTCCCCACCATTCTGTTGTACCGGTCACAAGATTATTTTCATCTATTACTAGGTTTATATTCATTCCAGCATCAGGAAATCTATACAGTGAACCACTGATTTGAGTTTTGGTGAGCTCCAACATCGCTAAACCAATATCATAATCATATGAGTTAGTATTTGAATTATAAGTTTTGGCTACGAAACAGGTATTAGGTGGAGAATCTGAGTTTAGCCACTTCCAACGCAATGAATCATTCAAATCATCTTTAAGTTTTTGTGGTATTGAATACCCATCGATATAAGGAGCTTGGAAGTATAAGAAATACTCCTCAGAATCTGACACATCTATTGATTTTATGACTATTTGGAAAGTGCCAGTACGAATTTTCCCGGGTGTGATTTGACAGCCTGACAGCAATAGAAAAACACAAATAACGAATATTCTTTTCATAAGCTTATCTTACTTATCAAATTCACCCTGAAATAATCTTTAGCTAAAAAGATAGAGCCAGAAATGTGGATTTTTAGGAGTTTTGCGAGGCAGTCTCTTCCCCGAGGGCATTCCTAAAGTCACACACAGCGAGGGCGCGTATACTAATACGTAACCGAGCGAGAACGAGACTAACAATGCAAAAAACTAAAGGAACAGATTAATTTACTAAACTGCATCTAAAATTAAGATTTTTCATTCTAGGCGAGGCGTAGCAAGATTTTTAATGACGATTTCACTAATAGTGAATGAGGATATTAAAAAGTCTTGCTACAACAAAGCATAGGAAGAAAAAGATAATTTTAGCGTTTCATGGCGTCAAAGAATTCATCATTAGTCTTTGTCATCGCCATCTTATCAATCAAAAACTCAATCGCGTCGATTTCATCCATAGGATGCAAGATCTTGCGAAGAATCCACATTTTTTGCAGTTCTTCTGAGCCAGTCAACAGATCTTCTTTACGCGTACCTGAGCGGTTAAAGTCGATAGCTGGGAATACACGCTTTTCGGCAATTTTACGCGATAGGTGTAGTTCCATGTTACCGGTGCCTTTAAATTCTTCGTAGATCACTTCGTCCATTTTTGAACCGGTATCTACCAGGGCTGTGGCAATAATGGTTAAGCTACCACCTTCCTCAATGTTACGCGCGGCACCAAAGAAACGCTTCGGGCGTTGTAGTGCGTTGGCGTCTACACCACCGGTTAGTACTTTACCGGACGACGGCACTACTGTGTTGTAGGCGCGTGCAAGACGAGTAATCGAATCGAGCAGAATGATGACATCTTTTTTATGCTCAACCAGACGCTTGGCTTTTTCGATGACCATTTCGGCAACCTGAACGTGACGAGCAGCTGGCTCGTCGAAGGTTGAAGCTACTACTTCACCTTTGACCGAACGTTGCATTTCGGTCACTTCTTCTGGCCGCTCATCAATCAGAAGAACAATCAGCATACATTCTGGATGATTGCTGGTAATAGATTGCGCAATATTTTGCAGCATCATTGTTTTACCGGCTTTTGGTGGCGATACAATCAATGCACGCTGCCCTTTACCAATGGGAGCTGCTAAATCAATTACTCGCGCAGTAATATCTTCGGTTGAGCCATTACCACGCTCCATACGCATACGTTCGTCTGGGTGAAGTGGGGTAAGGTTTTCGAAGAGTAGTTTGTTGCGTGAGTTTTCAGGGCTGTCGTAGTTAATTTCTGCGACTTTAAGGAGGGCAAAATAGCGTTCACCATCTTTCGGTGGGCGTATTTTGCCAAATATGGTATCGCCCGTTCGCAGATTGAAACGTCTGATTTGGCTTGGAGAAACGTAGATGTCATCCGGACCGGCTAAGTAAGAGCCCTCCGCGGAACGCAAGAATCCAAAACCATCAGGAAGGATTTCGAGAACACCACCACCGAAAATATCTTCGCCACTTTTAGCGTGATTTTTCAGTAGACCGAAGATGATATCTTGTTTGCGCATACGCGCCATGTGGTCAAGACCTACGGCTTTCGCCATTTCAGACAGATCTTGAGCTGACTTTTGCTTTAATTCAGTTAGATTCATAGTATCGAGTTGTTTATTGAAACATAGAAACGTCTTGAAACGAGTTCCTGTGAAATAAAATTATTTGGAAAAGAATCGGAATTTGCCCTGAGGCTTAGAGACGCTTTTTTATTAGCTCGCTCAATGTAGCATTAGTTCTGCGGGGTGTCTAGTGTTTTAGACCGACCAGAAACCACCAAGCTATAGTAATAGTTAGCAATATAATTAGCATCCCAAGAATGAAGGCTTTGCTTGCTGATGGATCTTGTTTTGCCTGTTTACTTAATGGAAGAAGCCTTAGAACTGACGCTCCCACTTTCTCTGCACACCAAAAAATACCTTCAACTATCGCATGGAATACCAAGCTTAACACGGCAGTTATAGCATCGAACATCCAAATTCCCTTTAAATAAAAAGAGGCCGAAGCCTCTTTTTGCAATTAACTTGGCATTAAAGGTTACTATCAATAAACGCCATTAATTGTGATTTTGATAAAGCACCTACTTTGGTAGCTTCGATATTTCCGCCTTTGAATAACATGAGCGTTGGAATACCACGAATGCCATATTTTGGAGGTGTTTCGCTGTTTTCATCAATATTTAACTTAGCTACTTTGACTTTACCTTCATACATCTCGGCAACTTCGTTAAGGATTGGCGCTATCATTTTGCAAGGACCGCACCATTCTGCCCAATAATCAACCAAAACGGGCTGATCTGAATTTATAACTTCAGCTTCGAAGGTCGCATCCGTCAGATATACAATTTTGTCACTCATCAAATTTCTCCTGCTATTTACTTGCGCTTGGCTCTGTACATACGCACAATGGCACTATTTCAAACAATCACGCTTGTTAATGCAAGCGCTAATGGTAAAAATTACCTTATGGATACATCGCATCTATCAACTATTAGATTTTCCGATCTAGGACTTGATCCCAAATTGCTCAAGGCAGTTGCTGACCTGGGCTTTGAATATTGCACACCGATACAAGCAAAATCTCTGCCATTATTGTTAAAAGGGCAGAATGTTGCCGGTCAGGCACAAACCGGAACCGGTAAAACCATCGCATTCCTATTGGCCATCATGAACGATATTCTGATCTTGCCAGAAATCGAAGGTCGCCGTAAGAACGAGCCACGCTCATTAATTATGGCACCGACCCGCGAATTGGCGGTGCAAATTGCTAAAGATGCGGTGCAACTGGCCAAACATACTGACCTCAAGATCCGAGTAGTATATGGGGGCGAGGATCACGAAAAACAACGCCAGCAATTGATCGATGGTGTGGATATTCTAATTGGTAC
>JAPHRL010000222.1 GCA_026195755.1 Kangiella sp.
AGTTAACAAAAACACCAATGAAGACAAAAACTATTCAAGGCTTGATATATTTGAACCTGTCGGAGCTATAGATGAGCGCTTTATCGTGGCGCTCTCAAACATGGGAAGAGATAAAACTGCAGTTATCAAGTTTGATGCAAGCTTGAAAAAAGAAGTCGATGTTTTATACGAATCAAATAGTTACGATATTAAGTCAGCAACATTTGATACTATCCAAAATAAGCTGACATCAGTAACTTATGTTGATAGAGGAGTAAAAAAGCAGAAATTTCTAGATAAACCTAATCAAGCACTGCAAAAAGACCTTCACCAGCAAATTGGCTTGGATTCTATTTTCATTATTGATAGTTCATTAAATAACAATGACTTAGTTATTTTTGCTTATGATTCAACGCACCCTGGTAAGTTTTATCACTACAATCAGGAGCTTGGTAAGTTACGATTCTTGCAAAATGAGATGCCAGATTTACACCCTTATACCTTCAGAAAAGGCAGGCTTCTTACAGCAAAAAATGAGCTCGATAACATCGTTGAAGGCTTTTTATTCCTACCTCAAGCACCAAACAAACATCCTCTAGTTGTTATGCCTCATGGAGGGCCGATTGGCGTGCAGGACCGCAATGAATTTGATCAAGCCACTCAGTTCTTAGTCAATAGAGGTTATGCAGTCCTAACCATCAACTTCAGAGGAAGTGCTGGTTATGGTAAAGAATACATGAACGCTGGACGCGAACAGTTTGGCGAGGGTATTGAAGCAGATATTAACCTACTAACTCAAAAAGCGTTTGCTCATCCATCTGTAGATAAAAACAATGCCTGCATTTATGGTACCAGTTACGGTGGTTATTCAGCGGTAACCTCAACGATCATTTATCCGCAGAATTTTAAATGTGCCATCACCGCTTTTGGTGTTTTTGATTTACCTTTACTATTCAGTGCTACCAATCTTAACCAAACTGAAAGCCGGAAAGACGCAATCAGCTTTATTGTTGGCGATATAGATGCCGACTATAACAAATTGAAAGCCAATTCACCTTTATATAAGGCTTCTCAGATCAAAGTACCTACTCTGATTTTTTCAGGCTTACGTGATGAGATTGCCCATCCCGAACACAGCCGTCGCCTAAATTATGTACTAACGGAACTCGGTAATACGGAAGTACAATATCATGAGTATACGCTTTCGGGGCATGGACACAGAAACTGGCGTGGAGACATTCACCAATATGTCACTATTGTTGAGTTTTTAGATCGGCACATAGGCAAGAATAAGTCTTATCCCAAAGACGACCATAATGTACTAGCAAATGATAACTTTAATGTGGGTATGATTTACTACAATGGAACCTTTGTTGAAAAAGACACTAAGCAGGCTGAGCGCTATCTCAAGCTAGCTCATAAATATGGAGATGATCGTGCAGCTCAATACTTAAGGCGTTTAGGCATTTATAATTTTTAGTTGTCCAAGCATCAAAAAAAGGAGCTAACAGCTCCTTTTTTTTCACCCAATCTACAAATCACCAACAAGCCTCTTTTACCCATTGAAAACTACGTAAACTCTTCAGCAATAATTTGTATAAATCTTGACACAGGTAAATACGTGCATATACACTTAATTATGATGAGACCCGAATTTATTGAAGCAAAAGACTGTTTTTGTCTTGAAGCTCGGCGTAAAGCCAGAGCAATCACTAGACTCTACGAAGAAAAACTGAGACCTCATGGTCTCCGTGCCACTCAGTTTTCAGTATTAGCTGTCCTAAAGTTAAAGGGACCGACATCAACCACAGAGCTTGCTGACTTTCTGGTTCTTGAGCGAACCACAATGACCCGTGGCGCAGCGGTGATGGCAAAACACGGTTGGATTGAACCGTCACCAACTGAAGATAAGCGGGTTAAAGCATGGCGATTAACCCCAACTGGAGCTCAAAAGCTCAAAGAAGCATTTCCAGCCTGGCAGGAAGTGCAGCATCAACTGAAGAAAGAGATGGAGACCCAGCACAACGATAAGGAGTAACAATGAAGCTTTACTATGCGGAAACAGCCAATTGCTATAAAACTTGTGCCGTTGCGCACTATTTAAAATCCCCGGTTGAATTTGTTCGGGTTAACCTTGGAGAGCTTGAACATAAGCAGCCGGATTTCATGGCCAAAAACCCTAATGGCAAAGTGCCGGTGCTTGATACCGGGAACGGATATCTCTGGGAATCGGTGGCCATCATGTGCCATCTGGCACGTCAGGCCGACTCAGACTTATGGCCAAATGACGACAAACAGATTGAAGTATTACGATGGATCAGTTGGGATTTTGACTGCTTTTTGCCCAGTGCGGGCGTCTATTATTACGAGAATATTATTAAACCTCAGTTCAACATTGGTAAACCCGATCCCAATGCCTTGCAAAAAGTTGAACCACAGTTTAAGCAGCACGCAGAACTTCTAAACAACCACCTGGCAGGAAAAGACTTTGTGGTTGGAGACAGCCTGACATTAGCCGATTTTTCACTTGCAGTCATGCTGCCCTACGCAGAACAGGCGCAGATCCCGCTTGATAATTTCCCCGAAATTCAACGCTGGCACCATGAGTTAATGCAACTTCCGGCCTGGCGTTCCCCCTTCCCCACCATAGATAAATAAGGAGTTAATTATGACGTTTTATATTGATGGATATGTTTTACCCGTACCGAAAGACAAACTTGATGAATACATTGAAATGGCCAAGATGGCCGGAAGTGTCTGGAAAGAATATGGCGCACTAAAAGTTGTTGAAGCGGTGGCTGACGATGTGCAACCCGGCAAAGTCACCTCATTTCCACAGAGTGTGCAACTCAAAGACAACGAAACCGTTATTTTCTCTTACATCCTTTATGAGTCTCGCGAAGCTCGCGACGAAATCAATGAAAAAGTGATGAAGGATCCGCGCCTTGCTGATATGAAGCCCGAAAGCATGCCCTTCGATGGGATGAGAATGTTTTGGGGCGGATTCAAACCTATCGTCGAACTGTAAAGTCTGTTGATCTTAATTAAAGGAGCAAATTATGAGTCACAACAATAACCCACCGAAAGCACCCATCGCTCACCTGGTCTGCAGCCCTTGCAATGAAGCCATTGAGTTCTATAAAAATGCATTTGATGCAGAAGAAGTGCAAAAAGTACCCTCGCCGGACGGAAAGAAAGTCATGCATGCTTGTTTAAAATTGGATGGCGGCTTTATCTTTCTGGTCGATGACTTCCCTGAGTTTAACCCTGATGGCAAGTCACTGTCTCCGCAATCACTGGGTGGAAGCTGTGTCACCATTCATCGTCAGGTTAAAGACTGTGATGCTGCCTTTAAACAAGCCATCAAATCAGGCGCAAAATCGCGAATGGAACCCGAAGATACTTTCTGGGGCGATCGCTACGGTGTGATTACGGATCCCTTCGGACATTACTGGTCGATAGCTCATCATATTAGAGAAGTTTCCGAAGACGATATTGAACAGTACATGAAGAATGAATTTACCGACAAGTGCTAAGGCACCTATCGGAAGATCGAGCAGAACAACCCCTAAAGGCTAGGAGTTTGTCATGCCTATAATAACCACTTGTTTATGCTTTGATAACCGGGAAGAAGGTGCCTATTCAAAAACCGTCGCATCGCCAGCACCGTAACGGATAATTTCTGGATAGCCGGTGGTCATATCGACCACGGTTGTTTCCTGATGACCACAATAGCCGCCGTCAATTACCGCATCAACACGGCCATTTAGTTCATCAAAAATTTCGTATGGCGCCAACACCTCGCCTTCATCTTGGCCGGGCAAGATCAAGCTGGTGTTCATCATGGGCTCGCCGAGCGCTTCCAAAATTGCTTGCGAAATAGCGTTATCCGGCACACGAATACCAATAGTTTTCTTTTTCGGATGCTTAAGACGATTAGGCACTTCTGCCGTAGCGCGCAGGATGAAGGTGTATGGGCCTGGTGTGTTGTTTTTAATCAGCCGAAATGCTGTGTTATCCACTCGTGCATAAAAAGCCAATTCGGATAAATCACGACACACTAAAGTAAAGTTATGATCTTTTTCCAGGTCACGTATCTGACGGATCCGATCCAGCGCTTTTTTATCACCAATATGGCAACCAAGCGCATAGCCTGAGTCCGTCGGATACACCACAACGCCACCATTACGGATAATGGCAACGATCTGGCTGACTAATCGTGGCTGAGGGTTTTCTGGATGTATTTCAATCAGTTGTGTCATAAGTTATCTTTAGGGTCTGTTGACCTTTGGTATTCGAATTACTGCCATGCCGTCCATACAGGTGTGACGTCGGCAGGCATCGGTGGAAACTTTCCAAGCAAGGCCCACGGTTTATCCGGAGAATGGAAATCTGAGCCTTGTGAGCCAAGCAGGTTATACTTTTGCGCCCAGTTTGCCAATAGGTTTTTCTTGCCTGGATGGATATTAGGATAACATACCTCAATACCCTCTCCGCCCATCTTCTGGAATGACTGAATCAATTCATGGAGCTGGTTAGAGCCCATTTTATAGCGTGTAGGATGTGCTAATACTGGAACGCCGCCTGACTGTTTGATAATGGCTATGGCGTCCTCCAGTTCAAACCACTCATCTTTAACAAACGCCTTGCCACCTTTAGCCAGATACTTTTTAAAAGCATTGCCAAAATTGTTCACCACTCCATTATCTAAGAGATATTGAGCCAGATGGGTACGACAAACCATGTTCTGTTCTTGCAACATCACTTCCACATCAGCTACCGCCTGTTCGACACCTGCTTTTTGCATCTTATGTGCCATTTCTAGCGCGCGGGTATGCCGTTTCTGTTGCTGAAGCTTTAGAAATGATGATAAACCTGCATGCTCAGGATCAATATTTAAACCCAAAATATGCAGGGTATGTTTACCCCAACCCGCCGAAATCTCCACCCCTTCGACAAGGTTAATGGCAAAATCATCCGCTTGTTTACGCAATGCCAATACGCCAGCCACTGAATCGTGATCGGTAATCGCCAGCTCATCCACGCCGCGCTCAATGGCTAACTCAATCAGCTCTATCGGTGACAAACTGCCGTCTGAGGCATGCGTGTGGTTGTGTAAATCTCTCAGCACTTCAATCCTGCTTGGTTTTAGGTATCAAATGAAAACGGTTACCAGTTTGCCTATCTTTTGCATTCAGGTAAACTTGGCGGGCACTTTTTTGGAGTCTAATATGACCTTTTTGAAAGAAAACTATCCTTTAGTCGCATTTATCGCGGTTTACCTCATCACTAAAAACTTAATTCTCGCCGCGGCAGTCTGGAGCGCAGGTTCGTTAGTGCAAATTTTAACCAGCGTATTCACCAAGCAACCGATTAAGAAAAGTCACATCGCCTATTTTGTTCTCGGCGTGCTATTAGTGGCTTCAGCCTACTACTTCGATGACGAAAACTTCATCAAATGGAAAACCAGCATTATTTTATGGGCTGGGTCATTGTTTATCTTGTTCCGCCAGATTTTTAGCAAAAAGTACATCATTCAGGATTTGCTGAAAGCCAATAACATCCTAAAAGATACAGCGCCACGCAGTCTGCTAACAAAGATCAACTGGCTATGGATTCTGTATTTAACTGGCTTCGGCTTCTTAAATTTATATGTCGCCTATACCTTTAGCACCGACGTCTGGTTCTGGTTTAAAATAATTGGCCTCTTTGCATCAACCATGCTGTTATTTATCATCAGCATTATCATGCTCAAAGAACATGTTGATCTCGAAGAGCCACAGAAAGCTGATGCTGGAAAAACTGATTCAGATAAGAACGATCCCCAAGATAAAGAGTCTCAGGAATAAATTATGTTGTATGTCATCTTTTCACAAGACGTTGAAAACTCATTGCCGCTACGCACTCAAGCGCGCCCAGCGCATGTCGAACGGCTACAGGCACTTAAAGAACAAGGTCGCCTGATAATCGCCGGCCCCTGCCCTGCTATCGACGCAGAAGATCCGGGCGAAGCAGGCTTCACCGGCAGCATGATCGTCGCCGAGTTCGATTCACTCGAAGATGCACAAGCCTGGGCCGACGCCGATCCCTACATCGAAGCCGGTGTTTACCAATCGGTAATCGTAAAGCCTTATAAAAAAGTACTGCCTTAACTAGTTATAAACGGAGCCCACAATGGATAACTCACAACGCCTTGAACGCATGCAACAAATGATTCAAGACGCACTAAACCCGACACAACTTGAAGTTATTGACGACAGCCATAAACACATAGGCCACGCCGGAGCAAAGGAAGGCAAAGGACACTTCACCGTAGTCATAAAAA
Source organism: Kangiella sp. (assembly GCA_026195755.1). Lineage (GTDB taxonomy): Bacteria > Pseudomonadota > Gammaproteobacteria > Enterobacterales > Kangiellaceae > Kangiella. The sequence goes on from JAPHRL010000222.1 coordinate 6,305, forward strand.
GTGAAGCGTTAGAAGGGAAGCGAATGCTGCAACAACATCGAATGATCTATGAAGCGCTAGGCGACATGATGGAAACCGATATTCATGCACTGGCGATTAAAGTCATAAAATAGAAAAGCGGTGCGTCACGACGCACCCTACGACTCACTAACTACTTTTATGAAATAAGTTTGCTTATGCTTGCTTTTTTCGAACCTTAACTTAACAGCTTGAGCACTCGCCTCATCAAGAAACCTATATATCTCAAACTCATTACCATTATCATCGAACCTGAATAATCCATATTTAGGCGGTGATAAAGACTCTGTAGTCCATGTTGGCTCAGTGGAAAACACTTCACGAAGCTTTTCTACAAGTATTGAAGGGTTTCTTTCAGTACTGATACACTTTAGCAAGATTCCAAAATCAAGAGAGTTTTTACAGAAAAATCCTTGGAGGAAAGCCTGAGAATCATCAATTTCCAAATAGGCCCCAAAACACTTTCCAAGCCCATCTTCCAAATATTCAAAGAACTCAACACTTAAAATCCTTTCAACATCAAATACTGTTAATGGAAAAGTGCATAAAGGAACAGGATTTGCTAGTTCACCCCACTGCTCTTTTGAAATTACCTTTATCAACCTATAACCTCGAAATTGATCAACTACCGCTTCGGTAAATAACGCATTGGGTCGACGGGTTTGCCTTTGAAGCGAATTTCAAAATGCAGTTTGGGGACATCGCTGTCGGTGTTGCCGACTTCGGCAATTTTCTGGCCAGCTTTGATGATTTCGTTTTCTTTAACCAGCAGGATTCGGTTGTGGGCGTAGGCGCTGATGAAGTCATTATTATGTTTGACGATAACTAAGTTGCCATAACCACGCAGTCCTCGGCCGGCATACACCACTCGACCTGCGGCGGAGGCTCGTACTGGGTCGCCTAAATTACCCGCTATATCAATCCCTTTGGAGCTTTTACTCGCTCCAGAAAAACCTTGCAGGATTTGTCCCATGGTTGGCCACATCCAGTATTTGACTGGTGAGTTAGGTGTATAGGCGATTGGCTCTTTACTACCACCGGTAGTATTTGAGGTGCCTGTCGGTTCCTTCTTGGGTTCTTTTTTAGGTTCTTGCCGCGCCACTGGTTGCGTTGGCTGAGTGCTTGGCTGGGTTTGATTACCGGCAGGATTTCTGGGAACTTCAGTGACAGGTCTTCTGGCAACGCTGACTGGTGTACGACGCGAGGCATCGGTAGATTGTTGCGTACCAGGTGGCTCTGTTCCAGCCACCTCATACTCTTCCGCTGGGGTTATATCGCGGGCTTTCTGTAAATTGATGCGCTGCCCTGCGTGAATGGTGTAGTTACTATCAATATCGTTGGCTTGGGCAAGAATGTTGTAATCAAGGCCGTAACGGAAGGCGATGGAGTATAGAGTGTCTCCTGGACGCACATGATAGAACTGCTGGCTGTTATCGACTTCGGAAGGCGGGTAGAAGCTATGGAGTTGTGCTTTATAATTGTTGGCTTCACGCTCTTCGACTGGCGCCAGACGCTCATTACCACAACCCTGCAACCAGAAGACCACTAACACGATAGCGACGATCCAGAGTGAGCGGATGGCCGATCGTTTTAGTATGTCTTTAGTTTCCTGTCGCATGCCTTAGTTAAAAATCCTTGTTTTTACAATGAGTTATTGATTTTTCTAGCTTACACGTATTTATAAATAATATAAGCGATGACCGCAAGGATTAAGAAGCCCCAGCCAATCCAATCTACATATTGACGCAACTTATGGCGCATTGGTTCCCCGCCCCACTTCACTAATCCGCCAATTAAGTAAAATTGCGCCGCTCTAGCTACGATCGAGGCTAACACAAATGGCAAAAAGGCCATACTGAGCGCGCCTGCGGTTAAGGTGAATATTTTATAGGGAACAGGGGAGAAACCCGCAATCAGTACTACCCAGACGCCAAAATCAGCAAACCAGACAACCGCTCTTTCGTAGGTCTCTAAGTAGCCAAACTGTTCAATTGCTGGCAACACCCAGGACTCAAAAGCAAAGGCGCCCACCAGATAACCGACAATACCACCTAAAACAGAGGTCACTGTTGCAAGACCGGCTAATCTCAAAGCTCGGTGCGGTGTCGATAATGCCATTGGTGCCAACATCGCCGCAGTGGGGATAGGGAAAAAGATGGATTCGATGAAACTGACAAAGCCTAAAATATAAACGGCGTATTTATGACGAGCCCAACGCATGCAAGCGTCGTACATCTTGGTAAAAATATTCATCGCGCAACGCCGCTGACTAATGGAACAAACTTAACTTTCTCAATCACGGTTTTCTTGAACTCATCACCCTGACGCTCCACCAGAATCAACTCTTGAGCTGTTTCGGTTTGCCCAACGGGGATAACCATACGTCCGCCATCAGCTAGTTGCGCCATCAGCTTTTCAGGAATTGAAGGCGGAGCGGCGGTGACGATGATAGCGTCGAAAGGCGCGTTCTGTTGCCAGCCGTTAAAACCATCGGCAAAAAGATATTGCACATTGTGAATACCCAGCTGGCCCAGCGTCTTACGAGCCTGCATATGAAGCGCGCGGATACGCTCGACGGTAAATACGGTTTTGCACAGTTTGGATAAAATAGCCGTTTGATAACCGCAGCCAGTGCCAATTTCGAGAACCTTATTCATCGAGCCGGATTCAAGCAAAGCCTGAGTCATGCGGGCGACAATATAAGGTTGTGAGATGGTTTGCCCCATACCAATCGGTAAAGCAGTGTCTTCATAGGCGCGGTGGGATAAACCCTCATCAATAAACACATGACGGGGCGTGTCTTCTACTGCTTTCAAAACCTGCTGATTGGTAATACCTTCGGCAATCAAACGTTGAACCAAACGGCCACGCGTTCTCGCTGAAGTCATGCCAATGCCAGAAAAATGAGTTGCGTTCATAGTTGTCTGTCTGTTCTATGTTGTTGTTATTACTAAAGTAGTTATAGCTAAATTTGTTATAGTACTGCGCCAGCTTTTTAAATGATTATTTGTTAGTGGTAAAAGGAGAATCAAAGGCCTCCAGAAAATCTTCCACTTCATCAAAACTGTTATACGCAGTCAGATCCACATTGACGGGCGTGATCGAAACGTAGCCATTCTCAACGGCATGAAAATCCGTTCCTTCCCCAATATCTTGCCCGCTCGGTAAGGGGCCAAGCCAATATACCTGGCGGCCTTTTGGATCCTTGTCCGGAATAATAGTATCAGCACGGTGGCGATTTCCCAAGCGTGTTAGCTTAATTCCTTTTAATTCTTCATAAGGAAGGTCAGGAACATTGATATTCAATACTCTATCTTTACCCAGCGGGTGCTCAATAAGCCCTTCAATGATCTCCGCGGCTACTCGCGCAGCGGTATCGTAATGTTGGCAGTTGTGCCCAACTAAAGACACTGCCACTGCAGTATACCCCAGGGCACGCCCTTCCATCGCTGCCGCAACCGTACCTGAGTAGAGGGTATCATCGCCCAGATTAGCCCCGGTATTGATACCAGCAACCACCATATCCGGCGCTGCACCCATCAAGTGATGAGTGCCAAGGTGCACACAGTCGGTAGGCGTACCAGTTACGGCGAAAAATCCGCGCTCAGTTTGCCAGGCACGAATCGGGTGTTCCAAAGTTAATGAGTTGCTGGCACCGCTTCGATTGCGATCAGGTGCAACCACGGTTACCTGGGCAATACGTTGCAAATGGTCATATAAGGCATTAATTCCCGGCGCAAAAAAGCCGTCGTCATTACTCAGCAATATTTTCATAAGATTCTTTGTTGGATGTATCTTGTGTGTGGGTTTTCAATGCAAATAGTTCGCGCAATAAACTGGTGGCAAAGGCTCCTTTGGGCAGACTGAAAGCCAGCTCCAGAGTATTGTCATTATGCCATTGCAAGATGACATTCTGTGGAAAAACACGAATCGCACGGCGCTCACCATTAAGCCCTTTGCGCTCCAAAGCAGCAATCAGCTCATGATAAGGCTCTAGAACTGCTGTTTCAAATTCAGCGGCTTTAGCTAACAGCTGTGAACGACCACGTCCCGGCATAGGTGCTGTGGGATGGATGTCTTTTGCAACAAAGCGCGGCAGCTCCTGCGCCATATCCTGAACCGTAAAACCACTTTCAGAACCATCAAGCTGCACATAGTCGCCATCCAGCAACTCTGTAAACTTATTGGCTTCGATGCGCTTAGCCAAAACCTGATTAAACAAAAAGGAGCGTACGGCAGAAAATAACAGCCCCTGTAGATTACGATTTTTGAGACGTTTATTAGCCAACAATAAGTCAGCACCGCGAGTTAAATTGTCGCCATTATGACCGAAACGCTGCTCACCAAAATAATTGGCGAAACCGTGCTCCTGAATCTGTTCAAGCCTTTGCTCTAGGGCTTGCTTATCATAATCCTGGCTAAAGTTCAGATCACGTAAAGTAATCGCAAAATGATTTTGCTTAACCGCACCAATACGTAACTTTTTATCATGGCGAGTGGCTTTTAGGACTGTCACTTCGTCATCGTTAAACTCAGACCAATCAATCTCTTTAAGCAATGGCAACTGCACGCTGAACCATTGTCTTGCGATGGCAAAGCGATCTTTCTTGCCTGCATAGCCAACATCAGTTGGATGAACCTCAGCAAAGCGACGCAGTTTGTGGCACACAATATCAGTATTGATATTGCGCTTTTCGATGAGTAGCAGGTGGTGTGCGCCCTCACCCGAGGGTTCAAAGCGTAAATCTTCATCAACGCAGAAGTCGCTAAGCTGTTGACGAAAAGTAGCGGTAGCTAATGGAGTACCGTAGGCTCTTGGCCAATCCTGAACGTGTATCTCCATCTTAATGGTCGATGGATTCAAGCAAGCAAACAGAATGCACAGCAATCCCCTCTTTGCGACCAACAAAGCCCAGTTTTTCTGTGGTGGTTGCTTTGACATTAATGCGGTTCAGCTCAGCTTTACAGATATCCGCAATGACCTGTTGCATGTCTGGAATTTTAGCGGCCATTTTTGGAGCTTGCGCCACGATAGTGACATCCAGGTTACCTAGGCGATACCCTTCGTCATTCACCTGCTGCATGACGGCTACTAACAGGCCACGACTATCGGCACCGGCAAATTTTTCGTCAGTGTCAGGAAAATGATGACCAATATCGCCTTTAGTGATAGCGCCCAATAGCGCATCACAAACCGCGTGCAACACCACATCTCCGTCAGAGTGGGCAAGTAAACCTTGCTCACCGGGAAACTCGACGCCACCTAAAATCAATGGGCTGTCGCCACCAAATTTATGTACGTCATAACCATGACCAATACGAAACATAGAAATCCTAACACTCGCGCTTAAAAACTGATTGCTAGGATCTTACCTGCATACTGCGTTCATGCCAAACCAATTGCTCCGCTTCAGCCAGCGGGCGACCAATCTCCGCCAATTGGATACGACCTTCATCGCTAATCTGCTGGTAGGATTGAATATTCATAAAGCTTTGCACGCACAAGCCACTAGAACGATTGGCGCTGCCCATGGTGGGTAATGTGTGATTAGGGCCGGCACAATAATCCCCGAAAGCCACTGCGCTGTTCTGTCCAATAAAGAGCGAGCCGTAGTGCTTCAGGCTTTGCGCTGCAATTCGTTCGTCAGCCAGCAACAGGTGTTCAGGCGCGTAGCGATTACTAAAACGAATCATGGCTTCACTGTCATTAGCTTGCAGTAAAACTATCTGCTCGCCTTTGAGTAGATTATTCAGTTCATCATTAGCAAAAAGCTGCTGCTCGATGGATTGCAGAAACGCCACATCATCACTAACCAATACACTTTGCGCCTGTGGATCATGTTCAGCCTGCGCAGCCATATCGGCAATTAGCCATTCCTGATTAGCATTAGAGTCGGACAGAATTAGTAGCTCACTTGGTCCTGCTGCAACATCAATTTTGATACGACTTTGCAATAATTGCTTTGCCACGTTCACATATTGATTGCCCGGACCCACCACCATCTGTACCGGCAACATGCTCTGATACCCATAGGCCATTGCTGCGACCGCCTGTGCACCGCCAATGTGCCAGAACTCTGTTGCTCCTGCCAACGATGCAGCCGCTAAAATTGCAGGGTGCACTGATGGCGAACAGGCTATTCGACGTTCACAACCAGCAACCCGCGCTGGAATCAAGGTCATCAGTGCAGTTGAAATCAGCGGAAAGCGCCCACCCGGAATATAAGCCCCAATCGCTTCAATAGGACTGTACTGAAAGCCAAACACGCCACTTGCTTCTTCGAACTGTTGGGGTTGCAATGAATCTTGTTGCAACTGACAGAAAGCTTCAATTCGTTGCGCCGACTGTTCAATCGAGTTTAATAGTTGCGGCTCTAGCTCGTAGTCACGATAAGAACGTAGCTCGATTTTGCGTGGTTGAAAACCATCAAATCGCTTGCTCAGGTTATCAATCGCAAGATCACCGCCAGTCTCAATTTCCTTTAAAAGCTTAGCTACCTGTTGAAACAATTCCGGCGATTGGGTGAGATTAGGACGCTTCCAGTTAGAAACGCACTCAATGTAAGATTTATCCGCCATTTCGTGCCCCCAATTCGTTAATAATATCACTGGCTGCTACCCCTTTTGATTTAGCTCGCGCCAGGGCAAAGAAGATTAAATCTGCCGCCTCCCAACGCACTTCATCTTGATCGTGCGCCTCAATTAACTCTTCGCATTCTTCACGCAGTTTCTCCTGTTGTAAATCATCGCTAGCCAAAAGCTTTTGACTAAAGGTTTTGATTTCCTGAGTTTGCATGCGTTGTTCAAAAATGCGGTCCAAAGTGTCCAGCTCAAAAGAAGCTGATTGCCCAGCGAAACAACTGTAACGCTCAAAGTGACAGGCATTACCTGTTTGTCTAACTTTGAATAATAAAGTATCGCCATCGCAGTCATAATCGACATTCACCAATTGTTGTTGATTGCCACTAGTTAACCCTTTCTCCCATAACTCATTACGCGAACGGCTGAAATAAATTCCTCTCTTCTGCGTAATGGCAGCCTGTAATGACTCTGGTGTTGAGTAAGCCAGCATTAGCACACTGCCGGTATCCACGTCTTGCACAATGGTTGGAATCAAGGGCGCTTTTTCAAAATCAAGACAAGCCATAACTGCCTCATCCAGTTTTAACTTACCCGTGTAAATTGACATACCTAACTGGCTGTTAGCACCAAGCTTATTGATAAACTGAATGTCATCCAGATCGGTTATACCACCAGCAACGGTTACCGGAATTTTTGATTGCTTGATGACCTGTTCTATTCGCTCACGATCAATGCCTTGCATCATGCCTTCTTTTTCCACCTGGGTATAAAGAAACTCTGAACAGTTATCTTGAAGCTCATCAATCATGGCTGCAACTTTGCTATTTGAAGAGGACTGCCAGCCGTGAGTTACCCAGTCATCACCTTTTGCATCAATGGCAAATATCAGCTGTGACTTTGGCAACTTCTTAACAAATTCTTCGCGACAACAAGTCCCTAAAATAATCTTTTTAGCACCACTGGCAAGATAATCTCTGGCAGTATCGTAATCACGAATCCCACCACCCACACGACAGGGAAATTTTTTGATTAGTTGCTTGATTAAGGTTTTATTGTCGCCCTTCCCCAAAGCAGCATTTAAATCAATAATGGCGACTTCGCCAAACAAAGAAAACTCTTCCAACAATTCGAACAAATTGTCTTTTTCTACAATCTTTCGACTGGCATCACCTTGCTGCAATTGCACAGCTTTGCCATCTAATAAATCAATACTTGGAATCAACATAATTTTTACCTTAATCTTTTAAGTATTCGTTTCGAACGGCAACACCGTTTCTCAATAATTCGTCTTTCACCTGACCAACCGTAAATTCGCCACGATGGAAAATGCCTGCTGCTAGTGCTGCATCGCTGCCTGCGAGAAAGGTCTCGGTAAAGTGCTCAGGTTTGCAAGCACCACCCGAGGCGATCACTTGAATACCAAGTTGCTCGCTGACTTTGCTCATCAGCTCATTATCAAAACCAAGACCAGTTCCATCTCGATGCATAGCAGTGAGTAATACTTCCCCTGCACCACGCTGCTCGACTTGTGCAAGCCACTGCATCGCATCTAAATCGGTCGGAGTATTACCACCATTAATAAAGACCTGGTAATCGCTTAAAGGCTTGTTCTGATCCTGCTTTTGACTCTGACCTTGATTCAAGTCCACAGCCACCACCACACACTGCGAACCAAAACCCTTAGCAATCTGGTCAATCAAATCAGGGTGCTTAACTGCAGCACTATTGAGCGCTACTTTGTCAGCACCGGCATTTAAGAACTGCGCCACATCAGCATAAGTATTCAATCCACCGCCGACAGTAAATGGAATCGATAAATTTTCTGCCACACGAGTTACAACTTCTAAAGCATTAGCTCGCTGTTCAAGTGTCGCCTTAATATCAAGGAAAACAATCTCATCAGCTCCCTGTTCCTGGTAACGAACTGCCAACTCAACTGGGTCACCCATATCTTTCAGGCCTTTAAAATTAATTCCTTTAACCACCCGACCATGTGCCACATCAAGACAAACAATCACCCGGGACTTAAGCCCTTGTTCAATACTGTTTATTAACTCAGACATTGCTTTAATACCTCTTCGCCAGCTACTCCGGATTTTTCAGGGTGGCATTGAAATGCAATCGTGTTATTACTGGCAATAGCAGCAACAAACGTTTGCCCATATGTTACCGTTGCAATCGACTTGTCACTGGCACTAACACCATAACTATTGACGAAATAAAGCGTCTGATTGTTGAGCCAATCTTCACTTGATTGAACATCAGACCATCCCACCATCGGTTGTTTTGGGCTTTGTAACCTAGTCACTTTTCCCTGCAATAATCCCAGTCCTGATACACCAGGATCTTCTTCAGACTCCTCAAACATAATCTGCAAGCCGATACAGATGCCGACCATTTTTTTGTTGTCTCGATACCAGTTCGTAATCACCTCATCCAGAGCGCAGGCTTTCAGGTTGGTCATTACAGTTCTAAATCGGCCCTGACCAGGAATAACCAAAGCCGAAATGTCGTAGCGCTCCAAATCGCTGGGTTGATTGATTGTTACTGGATAAAAACCCATACGACGTAAGCAACCATTTAAACTATATAAATTGCCCGCTCCAGTATTTATCACACCCACCGTTTTAGAGGCTTCTTTCATCACTGAATCACTCATAAACTACCCTTCGAACTATTGGCACCCGACTTTGGAAGCAAAGCTTCGCGCAGTGCAAAAGCAAGTCCTTTGAAAGAGGCTTCAATTAAGTGGTGATTGTTATCGAAATACTCCGCTTTAATGTGCAAACTTATCTGCGCATTAATCGCGAAGGTGTAGAAAAAGTGTTTCCACATTTCAGTAGCAATATTGCCAATCATTTCGCGTGTAAAAGGTAAGTCCGTTACGCCGTAACCACGTCCACACACATCCACCGCGACCATGATCAGGCTGGCGTCCATCGGTAACAATCGTTGCCCATAACGGGTGATCGACTCTTGTTCGCGCCATGCTTGCTGCAAAGCTTGTCCTAAACAAATCGCGACATCTTCAATCAGGTGATGATCATCAACCTCTAAGTCACCATTGGCTTCAAGATTTAAATTCCAACCTGCGTGCAATGCCAACTGAGTGAGCATGTGATCGAAGAAAGGCAGTCCAGTATTGATCTTGAGCTTCTGCTGGCCATAGATATTGAGATCCAGGCGAATAGCTGTCTCTTTAGTCTGACGGACAATAGAAACTATAGACTTTTGGTTCTTTGTGTCACTCATAATAACCTCTCTAAATCATTTACTGACGCCACTACCAGATCGGCACCAGCTTGATATAAATTTTGTTCGTTATCTTTGTTACTAACTCCAATAGCCAATGCGCCCGCTGCTTTAGCTGCCTGAATATCATCCGGTGTATCACCCAGCATCCAACAATAAGTTGCGCCATAATAAGCTTTACACTGATTGATTCCTTCTGGAGCAGGTTTAGACTCAATAACATCACAATCACTAACCAAATACGTATTACGAATCCCTAGCAGCTCTAAGCCAATTTCAGCTTCTCCACGAGGACGACCCGTGACTACCGCAGTTTTAAATTGCTTGCTGTTCTGTACAAATAACTGAGTACAAAGATTTGTATCCAATAAGGCCTCTTCTAATTCATTGAGGCCTGCTTGACCACTACTGCCCAGATAAAACAACTGAAACTGTTCCACCACTGAGTCGTAGTTTGGCAATGAATCTTCTCGTTGTATCTTTATTAATTCATAGGTCAGCACCCAGTCATTATTAAATCCGCCACGTGAACGTAATGTGTCGATTGCTTGTTGCTCTGGTTGTGTACCAATAAAGAACTCTACTGTTTGCTTGATAGCAGCGTCGTAACTCTTGCTGGTGTCAATCAAAACCCCATCCATATCAAAACAAATCAGCTCAGGTTTAAGCGCGAGTACCAAAGCCTGTCTTAGTACTTCCAATTCATAAGGAATGGCAATACGGATTGCTGACTGCTCTTGTGAATCCAACTCCTTTTGCTCTAAGCCAACCAAATCAGTTTTAATCTGGATATTGCTTTGTTCACAAGCCGCTTTAATCAGTTTCAGTCTTTGTGGATTATCAACAATCAGAATAAAATTAGCCTGGCTGTCTAACACATTCAAACCACGCTGGCGCAAAAACTGCACTAACAGATCACGGTTCTCTGCGATGCGCTGAGTAAAGTCCGCCACATCTCGTTGTGCCGCTTGAGTGAATGCCTGAATAGCGATTTCCAGAGTTGGCTGCGGCACATTGAATGGCATCTTGCGCTCAGCAAATCGCTTAATGAAAGCTTCACCACCCAATAGATAACCGCATCGAATGCCAGCCAGTCCATAAGCTTTGGATAAAGTGCGAAGCAGCACCAGGTTATCGAACTCTTCTAGCAAAGAAAGAGACTCTTCTGCCTGCCCTGTAAACTCGATATAAGCCTGATCAAGAAAGACCTCCGCTCCTTTGTTCTTGGCCTTTCGACAAGCATCTCTAATGAAATCCAAAGAAAGCGTTTCACCGGTTGGGTTATTAGGACTAGTCAATACCAGAATCGACTTCTCTGTTAGTGCTTGCAGGCTTGCCTCAAGATCAATTGATAAATCTGACTTAGCTGGAATCAGTTTAGCTTTACTGCTCCAAACCTTGATGCCCGATAAATATTGACTAAAAGCAGGCATCGGAATGATCAAGTCACGCTGCTCAAGCGTTGCCAGTTTGAACATCAGTTCAATCGCTTCGTCGCCACCGTTGGTTACTAAAATCTGCTCGGGACTCAAACCCAACTGCTTGCTCATGGCTGATTTCAACTGAGACTGATCGGGATAGCGCCAATAGTTCTGTGGCGATAGTTTGCTGGTATCCAACCACTCAGGGAAACGATCCGCCCGCTCATTAAAATCGAGCTTTAACGGCTCAGTTTTGATTTCTTTCATATTCATCACACTTACCTTTTTTAAACGGGCGCTACAGCACTTTGCGAATCGGCGTTTCTAAAATATCCGTTGCACCAGCTGTAATCAGTTTCGGTAACAAGTCTTTAATCAGCTTACGCTCAATGGCTGCTTTAATAGCAAAACCATCGGCGTTATACAGTTGGCTGACGGTTGGGGCTCGCATTGCAGGCAATAAATCGACAACCCTATCGATGCTCTCTTCTGAGCAGTTCATCTCCAGTAACACACGCTTACGACCATTAAGAACACCACGCATCAAAAGCAAAAGGTCGTCAATCTGTTGACGTTTTGCGGGATCATTTATAACGTCCTTATTAGCGATAAGCTGGGTTGAACTTTCCATAACCGTATCAACAATCTTCAAACGATTAGCGCGAATAGTCGAACCAGTGCTGGTATTGTCGATCACCATATCCGCATCTTCTGGCGGGAAAACTTCAGTCGCGCCATAAGCACGGAGCAGCTGATATTGAACGCCCAACTTATCGAGATACTTCGCAGAAATTTTCTTATACTCGGAAGCAACAATAATTTTTCGCTGCTGTACCTCGTTCCAATCCCACTCTTCTGGAATACAGGAAACTAGTCTGACCGGGTTAAAACCTAAATCCTCAAGAACCTCAACGTCCGCCTCCTGCTCCAGCACCCAGTCCATGCCCGCAAAGCCAATATCGTGTTGGCCCAGCGCCACCATTTCAGGAATGTTCTGACTTTTCAGCAACTTAACCTCGATATCACAGCCAAATAGCTGAGGGCGATAATTACGACTATCACCAACCAACGTCAGACCAATATCGGAAAGTAGCTCAGCCACCTTGTCGTATAACTTCCCTTTTGGGATTACCATTTTTAAAGCCATGTCATTTCTCCTAAAGTTTAAAAATTTTAAAGTTTCATAGTTTCAAAAGCATCATTTCTTAAAGCCAATAAAAAACCCCGTTGACCTTGCGGAGCAACGGGGTTTCTAAACCTGGGTGTCTTAACTGTTTAACTGAGTCTTAAAAAAGTCTTAAACATAAGCACCGCCACCGTCGCTCGCGCAGTGTATGATGATGGTGATGATGTAAGCTCTTGTTTAAAAACATCTTTTTATCTCGTTTAATCAGCTTCAGTATTCAGTGTTAAAAGTCAGTTATAAAAGTTACAAACATAAAAAAAGCCCCGCTTCTGGCGGGGCTTTTAGAAATTCCTAATCAGTAAATTTCACACATAAAGCAACACCGCCAATCGGTCTGAATGGTGGTGATGGTGGTGAATTTGCGTCATTACTGTATTCATGAGGCTGATTAAAACCTATCCGATGAGAGGTGTCAACAGTGTTATTAATATTTAATACTTATATTAGATTAAGTTGTTTGTAAGGGCTCACCCAACAGGCTTGCTCCAATTCCCCCTTAGATTGAGCTGAGTAGTAGCCAAGTCATAGCAATTCAAAACAGGACGTTTTGAATAGTAAAATTCGGGCCAGTGACCGAAGGAAATCCCTTTAGGGAGATGGAACGTATTTTACGGTGCATTAAGTGACTTGGCGGAAACGAAGGTAGTTGAACGAAGTGAAACCTCAATCACGGGGTGTCGTTTCTTTTATGAAGTACATCCTTGTACTTCACCCTTCGGGCTAGCTTCGCTATTCAAAATCGTTCCTGACGATTTTGTGGCCCCTAAGGCAAAGACAAATTTGTCTGGAGCAAATTTGAACAGCGGAGAGGAGCGACGCTGGCTTTAGCAGAATACAGGGAAGTATTCTGTAAAAGGAACTCGCTGAAGAGCGAAACACTCAATTAAACTAACGTAAAATAGGAGCAACGTTTGTATAATTTAATCAGGCTCACGCTCAGACCCTTCACAGATGGTGGGCCAAGGCCCACCCTACAACGATCAATTACCCGCCAACCAAACCGATGCTAACATCATGTCTTCCGGTTCGGTGACTTTGATATTTTTGCGAGTTCCTATGACCAGAGCTGGGTGCTGGCCTTGCGCTTCGATAGCGGAGGCTTCATCGGTTATGGGCAATCCTTTCTCCAAACCTATATCAATCGCTGTCGCTAAGGCTTCAACGGGAAAATATTGTGGTGTTTGGGCCAGCCAGATTTGTTCGCGGTTAAGCGTTTTATCGATCGTTTGGTTAGCGTTTGCAAGTTTGACGGTGTCCACTGAGGGGATAGCCAGAATAGCGCCATGTTTTGAATCTTTTCCGGCCTGAATCAGCGCATCGATGCTAGCTGTATCAAGGCAGGGTCTGGCGGCGTCGTGCACCATCACCCAGTCATCACCACCCTTCTGCTGCTTAATGGCTTGCAACCCATTAAGCACAGACTCTGCACGCGTTTCGCCACCTTCAACAGTAATGACTTTAGGATGCTTGGCGATTTTGAGCTTTGCCCAATGATTGTCGTTGGGGTGTAAGGCAACTACAACTTTATCAATGGATGGATGTTCGAGAAACTTGGATAGGCTGTGCTCAAGAATGGTTTTGTCATCAATTTCAAGATACTGCTTCGGCAGTTCGGCTTTCATCCGACTGCCAATTCCTGCTGCCGGAATCAGTGCCCAAATCTTCGGTTTACTTTCAGTCATATTATTTACTTAGGAGAATCTTGCCTGGTCTCTTGACGAGTGTCTTGTCTGGAGCTTTCTCTTGAATCGAGAATGCGGAAGAAAGTTTCGCCTTCTTTGATCATGCCTAGTTGATAACGGGCACGCTCTTCAATGGCGTCAGTGCCTTCTCTTAGGTCATGAATTTCAGCGAGAATTTTTTGATTGCGTAGCGCCAGTTCAGCATTTTCTGATTTGACTAATTCTGCTCTGGCTTCTTGTTGCTTTATTTCACGAAAAGAAGTTTGCCCGAACCACATTCGGTATTGAAGACTGGCCAAAATGACCAGTAATGTTAGGGCAACCCATTTCATAATCGTAACAATGCCAGAAAACAGGGGGCAAATAAAGCAATATGCTGTTTGCCCCAGTTGGCTCTAATGATTAAAACTTGAAGGCTTTCTTGCCAGGATAAGGTGCTTTTTCACCTAATGCTGACTCAATGCGCAACAATTGATTGTATTTTGCAACACGGTCAGAGCGGCACAATGAACCGGTTTTAATCTGGCCAGCAGCAGTTGCTACAGCTAAATCAGCAATGGTGGTATCTTCAGTTTCACCGGATCGGTGTGAAATCACAGCGGTGTAACCAGCCTTATGCGCCATATCAATTGCTGCCAAAGTTTCAGTCAAAGTACCGATCTGGTTTACTTTGATAAGTATCGAGTTAGCAACGCCCTGCTCAATCCCTTTGGATAGAATCTTAGTGTTAGTAACGAATAAATCGTCACCAACCAGCTGACATTTGCTACCGATTTTGTCAGTCAACAATTTCCAGCCTTCCCAGTCGCTTTCGTCCATACCGTCTTCAATAGAGACGATGGGATAGCGCTCAACCCAGTCTGCTAAATAATCAGTAAACTCTGCTGAGCTTAATACCTTACCTTCACCAGATAAGTGATATTTGCCGTCTTTGTAGAATTCGCTTGAAGCAATATCTAATGCTAATGCAACGTCTTCGCCCAGCTTATAGCCAGCGCGATCAACCGCTTCAACGATGGCCTGAATCGCTTCTTCGTTAGAGCCTAAATCTGGAGCAAAGCCACCTTCATCGCCCACTGCTGTGTTCAAACCTTTTTCCTGCAACACTTTACGCAAATGATGGAAGATTTCAGCGCCCATACGTAAGGCTTCAGAGAAAGTTGGTGCGCCCACAGGCATAACCATAAACTCTTGAATATCAACGTTATTATCCGCGTGCTCACCACCGTTAATGATATTCATCATTGGCACTGGCATAGAAAACTTACCATCACGACTGATATGTTCATACAAAGGCTTACCCAATGCTTGCGCGGCTGCTTTAGCGTTTGCTAAGGACACGGCAAGGATTGAATTGGCGCCTAGCTTTTCTTTATTTTCGGTGCCATCTAAATCAAGCATGAGTTGGTCGATGGCAGCTTGATCGGTTGCGTCTTTGCCTACTAAGGCTGACTTGATTTCATTGTTCACGTGGCCAACGGCTTTTAACACGCCTTTGCCCAGGTAACGAGATTTATCACCATCACGCAACTCCAATGCTTCGCGTGACCCGGTTGATGCACCTGATGGTGAACATGCTATAGCGCGCACGCCATTTTCTAATACCACTTCTGCTTCAACTGTTGGATTGCCGCGTGAGTCCAATACTTCGCGACCGATGATATCTGTAATTTTCAAGCCATTACCCTCTTAAATTGTTTCAACCAAAACCTAAATAAAGAAAAAATCGAATAGACATAAAAAAACACTCCTGAGAACAGGAGTGTTAGAAACTTAGAGCAAGTCGCCCTTACCAAACTCGTGGATCGAGTCCTCAATATAGCCGGCCTTTTTGACCACATCGTCCAGCTCTTTCATGACACGCAGCATTTCTTCAATGCGATACATGGGGAAAGAGTTAGGGCCATCGCATTTTGCCACTTCAGGATTAGGGTGCGACTCCATAAATACGCCAGAGACCCCTGCGGCAATCGCGGCTCGCGCCAGCACTGGAATCACATCACGCAAACCACCTGATGTTGAACCTTGGCCACCCGGCAGCTGCGCAGAATGGGTCGCGTCATATACAATTGGACAACCCGTTTCGCGCATAATCGACAGCGAGCGCATATCTGATACTAAATTATTGTAACCAAAGGAGACACCACGCTCGCAGACCATAATATTTTGATTGCCGGTTTCGCGCGCCTTATCAACCACATTTTTCATATCCCATGGCGACAAGAACTGACCTTTTTTGATGTTAACCGGAATACCAGGTTCACAAACTTTACGGATGAAGTTAGTTTGACGGCACAGGAAAGCAGGAGTTTGCATCACATCAACCACATCCGCCACTTCTTGCATCGGTGTGTCTTCATGAACATCGGTTAAGACCGGAACACCCACCTGATCTTTGACTTTTTGTAGAATTCGCAAACCTTCTTCCAAACCAGGCCCGCGGAAACTTTTACTGGACGACCGATTCGCCTTATCAAACGACGACTTGTAAATATAAGGAATACCCAGTCTGTCAGTCATTTCTTTCATGAAGCCCGCAGTATCAATCGCCAATTGCTCACTTTCGATTACACAGGGGCCACAAATCAAGAAAAACGGTTTATCCAGACCAACTTCCCAATCCAGTAGTTTCATACTCTCACCTTAATAACTCATCTTACCTTAGTAACTATTTGATTAACCCGAGATTTTCTTCTCATGGCAATCTTTTGCCGCATTCACGAATGCACTAAACAAAGGATGTCCATCGCGAGGCGTCGAAGTGAATTCAGGGTGGAACTGACAAGCCACATACCAAGGGTGATCGTTCAGTTCGACCATTTCTACCAAATGCTTTTCAGTAGAGGTACATGATACCACAAGGCCGGCTTCTTCAAGCTTTGGCAGTAAGTTATTGTTAACTTCGTAACGGTGGCGATGACGTTCGTTTATTACTTCACTTTGGTAGATATCAAAAGCTTTAGTTCCCTTCTTGATGTCAGCTGGCTGGGCACCAAGTCGCATAGTACCGCCCAAATCTGAATCATCGGCACGCTCTTCTTTAGAGCCATCACGATTAATCCACTCAGTAATTAAACCAATTACAGGATACGGGCTTTCAGAATTAAACTCTGAGCTGTTAGCATTTTCCATGCCAGCTTTATGGCGAGCATACTCAATCACCGCCACCTGCATACCTAAGCAGATGCCTAGATAAGGAATTTTGTTTTCACGCGCATACTGAGCAGTAGCAATTTTACCTTCAACACCACGCTCGCCGAACCCACCAGGAATCAAGATGGCATCCATATCTTTAAGCAAGACAGTGCCTTTCTTTTCAATATCCTGGGAGTCGATATAATGAATTTTTACCGATTGACGAGTATGCAAACCAGCGTGCTTTAACGCTTCGGTCAATGACTTGTAGGCTTCGGTAAGATCCATGTACTTACCAACCATGGCGATATTAACCTCACCTTTTGGATTGGCTTCGCGGTACAGGACTTCTTCCCATTCCGATAAATTGGCTTCTGGAGCTTTAATTTCAAAACGCTCACAAATGAAGTCATCAACATGCTGATTCAATAAAATCGCAGGGATACGGTAAATACTATCGACGTCTTGCAGCGAAATTACCGCCCGCTCTTTAACGTTAGTGAACAAGGCAATCTTACCGCGTTCACTGGCTGGGATGGAGCGATCAGAACGACAAATCAACATGTCTGGCTGTATACCAATCGAACGTAATTCTTTTACTGAGTGCTGGGTAGGCTTGGTTTTTAACTCACCGGCTGTAGCGATATAAGGCAATAAGGTCAAATGTACAAACATGGCATTTTCTTTGCCTACTTCAAAGCGCAACTGACGAATCGCTTCCATGAAAGGTAATGACTCAATGTCACCCACAGTACCGCCGATCTCAACCATCGCGATATCGGCACCCTTGGCGCCTTCGATGATTTTATGCTTAATTTCATCAGTGATATGAGGAATAACCTGAACGGTGCCGCCCAAATAGTCGCCACGACGTTCTTTTTTCAAAACATCCGAATAAACGCGGCCAGTAGTGAAGTTGTTGCGCTGATGCATGCGAGTACGCACGAAACGCTCATAGTGGCCCAAATCCATATCGGTTTCTGCGCCATCTTCAGTCACAAACACTTCACCGTGCTGGAATGGGCTCATAGTGCCGGGGTCAACGTTAATATAAGGGTCCAGTTTCAACATGGTCACTTTCAAACCACGCGATTCTAGCAATGCAGCAATCGAAGCCGCCGCAATACCCTTACCCAAAGAAGAAACAACACCACCGGTAACAAATACGTACTTGGTCATAAGCCTAACCCAACTTAAATAATTGCGAGCAGCTAGCTCTGCTCAAAAAAACCATAAACAACTATATATAAATTTTGCCAATGCAAAAATCGGCCTGAAGGCCTTATATATCGTAGCTTTTCGAATTCTGACACACTTAAAATCGGCCAAGGAGCTCGGCCAAATGTCGATGAGAAGAAAGGGTCTCAAGACGGGAAGGCAGTATATCAAAAAGGGCGGAGCATTGGCGAGGAGTTTTTGTAAATACTTGGACCGAAGCTTGAGAGTCGGGAGATTAAGGGTGAGGAAGTGAAGGCCATTAAAATGAAATGGCCTTTCTTAAATCAGGGCTTCAAGGTCGCGCCCTCCTCACTAGCAGTCTCCTGCCCTTGAGATTCACCTTTCAAAGCTAACATAATAAACACTGGCACAAAGCCGAAAGGCACTAAAAACAATAGCTGACACCAGCCACTGTGGCCAACGTCATTAAAACGCCGAGTACCAGCAGCTAACAGCGGTAACAGGGTTAAAATAGCGATAATCAGGTACAGCTTCTCATGCAGAACTTTCGAAATGGCGGCAATGAGCAAAACAAACAGAAAAAACCACCAATACTCAGCTCTGGAAGCTCTACCCTCAAAATTCGCATAATTGATAAAACAATATTTAGCCGCAGTAAATAGATACATGGAAGCCTCACCGGTCTCGGGCTTGTCGATTTCAGGCTGCCCGCTTTCGGGAACAGTTAAATCATCCGGCGAAACCTCAAAGACTGCAGCCAAAGCCCGAACAGTTTCGATGGATGCTTTGCCAGAGCTTTCTAAGCGCTGAATGGTTCTTAGGTTAAGACCGCATGCATCACTTAATTGTTGCTGTGACCAATGTTTATTGGCACGTAGTTGTTTTACCAATTCTGAATTAATTCTCATCTAACTAGCTCTTATTCCCTGAATGAGACTCTAATATAAAGAAAATTAAGCAATATAGTTACGACATTTTTACGTCTTTGTTTACGACACTAAACGGCAGGAATTATTTTTTGCTCAATAAAACAGTGACTTGGCATTAAATGGTGTAAAATAGAGCAAATGTAGAATTGCTGGAATCATCATGAAAATCTGGGTTGATGCCGACGCCTGCCCCGTAGTTATCAAAGATATTCTGTTTCGCGCGGCAGAGCGTACCAAAACACCTTTAACGCTGGTCGCCAACCAGTTTATTCGCACGCCACCCTCGCCCTACCTCAAAGCAATCCAGGTCAGTTCTGGCTTTGATGTGGCGGATGATGAAATAGTACAACGTGCAGAAAAAGGCGATTTGGTCATTACTTCGGATATTCCGTTGGCTGCCGAGGTCATTGAAAAAGGCTGCCAGGCATTGAGTCCACGCGGTGAGTTATTCACAAAGGATAATATTCGAGGGCGGCTCAATATGCGTGACTTTATGGATACCATGCGCTCAAGCGGCATTCACACCGGAGGTCCACCACCACTGAGTCAGACAGACCGGATGAATTTCGCCAATCACCTAGATAGGATTTTGGCGAAGGGCTAAATGATAAACAGGGAATGACTTGCTTTCACCGTTTAACGGTTTGCCATCCTTCATCCAGCTGCTTAACCGCACGCCATCCCTCATCCAGCTGCTCTAGAGTCGCGCTATCCACAGACAAGCTGCTCTGAGCCAAATAGTCTTCCAGCTTTCTGAATCGGGTCTCAAACTTGCGGGCGCTTTTACGCAGTGCCGCTTCGGCGTCTACTTTTAGGTGGCGCGAAAGATTTACACAGGAAAATAGCAAGTCGCCAATCTCTTCTTCAATGTTTTGCTGGTCATTGTTAGCGATAGCCTGTTTGAGCTCTTGAATCTCTTCTTCAATTTTATCAATCACACCACTGATTTCGGGCCAGTCAAAACCATGACGGCCAACGCGCTTTTGCATTTTCTGGGCTAGCGACAAAGCAGGAAAATGTTTGGGCAAATCATCCAGCAAGCTGGTATTGGACTCATCTTTACCCTGGCGCTCTTGATGCTTCTGTTGCTCCCAGTTCTTTTTCAGTTCTTCATCAGTCACAAACTCTTTATCACCAAACACATGCGGATGACGGCTGACGAGTTTGTCAGAAACCTTTTCGGCAATCGACTCAAAATCAAAGCGCCCTTCTTCCTGCCCTATCTGGGCATAGAATATAACCTGAAACAGCAGATCACCCAGTTCGCCATGTAACTCTTCAAAGTCGCCACGTTCGATGGCGTCTGCCACTTCATAGGCCTCTTCCAGCGTATAGGGAACGATGGTCTCGTAAGTTTGTTTACGATCCCAGGGGCAGCCTGAAATCGGATCACGCAACGCCTGCATGATGGTCATCAGTCGTTGCGTTTGTGGCAGTGCTGTAAGAACGGTTGTATCACTCATAAGTTAACTATTTATCCGCGTCGTCTTTGGACTTTAAAAATATTAGGCAATTGCTTGAGCAGTGTAATGACTCGCTGCAAATCTTCAAGCTGTGATAACTCAACTTCTATGTTGATCTGAACCTGTTCTCCACGCTTGCTAGTTGATAAGTCGGTTACGCCAGCATTTTCATTAGCAAGCACCGTAGTAATGTCTTTAAGCAAGCTTTTTCGATCCATTGCAAAGATCACCAAATCCACAGCATAAGCATTACTAGACTCAGCTTCCCACTGCACCGGAATAATCCGTTCGGGTTTATCACGCAGCGCTTTCTTGGCGTGGGTACAATCTTTCAGGTGAATCACAATACCGCGGCCCTGAGTAACATACCCAATAATATCTTCACCCGGTACTGGTTTACAGCACTTGGCAATACTGGTCAGCAGGTCGCCGACTCCTGACACTGACACATCGCTGAAAGATTTACGCTTGGATTTTTTGCGCAGAACCGGCTTGATATCACGTTGTGGCTGTTTAGATTCAAGTAGCTCTTTAGCACGATTAATAGCCTGCGTAATACCAAGATTACCAGTGCCGATCTTGGTGTACATTTCCACATCACTGGACAAATGCAATTTTTGTGCCAATTCTCGATACGGAACATTCGCCAAATCATTACGCGCTAATTCTTTTTCTAAAAGCAGACGGCCAGCATTGGCATTATCTTCCTGATCCAGTTTATTAAAAAACTGCTGAATTTTATGGCGGGTGCGACTGCTATTGATGTACCCATTGTGTGGAATCAACCAATCTCGACTCGGTGATTCTTCTTTTTGCGTCATAATCTCTATGACTTCGCCAGTCTGCACCTGATAAGTTAATGGCACGATTCGACCATTAATTTTAGCGCCCACGCAACGATGACCGATCGAGCTGTGAATTCTATAAGCAAAATCAATCGGCGTGCTGCCAGCCGGTAAATCGATAACCTTGCCCTGTGGCGTAAACACAAACACACGATCTTCGGAAACCGAGCTTTGAAATTCATGCATCAATTCATCCGCATTAACATCCGCCAGCTCACTTTGCCATTCCAGTAATTGGCGCATCCAAGCAATTTTATCGTCAACGCCCACTTTGGCTAAGTTGGCACCTTCTTTGTATGCCCAGTGTGCAGCAATCCCTTTTTCAGATTCCTCGTGCATCTGGAATGTACGGATCTGAATTTCAAGAATTTTGCCTTCCGGCCCAACCACTGCTGTATGAATCGAGCGATAGCCATTCTCTTTTGGGGTTGCTACATAATCATCAAACTCTTTGGGAATATGTTGCCATTCGCCATGCACAATGCCGAGCGCCCCATAACAATCCTGTACCCGCTCAACCAGAATTCGTACAGCGCGAACATCATAAATTTCCTCAAAACCCACCTTCTTACGGGTCATCTTTTTCCAGATGCTGTAAATATGCTTTACGCGACCACTGACTTCGCCTTTGATGTTTTCTTCTTTGAGTTTTTGCTCAAGCAATTGAGTAACATCATCAATATAACGTTCGCGATCAACCCGTTTTTCTTTTAAGTTTTTAGCAATTGACAGGTAAGCTTCCGGCTCAAGGTAACGGAATGATAAATCCTCCAGTTCCCACTTAAGCTGACCAATACCAAGACGATTAGCCAATGGGGCAAAAATATTTTTCGTTTCGCGAGCAAAAGTTAATTGAGTCTCGCGACTGGAATCCTTGATATGACGGAGTGAGACAACCCGGTCAGCCAGCTTTAACAAGACAACTCGCGCATCATTCACCATACCCAGAAGCATCTTACGCAAACTTTCCACCTGCTGATGGTCATTTTCAGCACCGGTTTCCTGCTGTAAGCTACGCATAGCCTCCATTTGGCCAGCACCTTCCACCAGACCGGCAATAGTAGAGCCCACCTTATCTTTAATCGTTTCGATTTTGATAGAACCGGCAATCACAGAAGGCAACAAAACCGCGGCCGTCAAAGTATCAGGATCCGCATTGAAATGCGTCAAAACCTCAGCCAACTCAAGCCCCGCCGCCAAAGTATTCAGCTTTAAAACAGGCGTCACCGATACATTCTGCTGCGCCATCGTCACCGCCTTCTGCAGCTTAGACTTAGGCTTACCATCAACCGTCAATTGATTCAGCTCAAGCCACTGCTCAAACGAAAACTGCGAATTATCAACCAGCTCAAATATATCGTGATCTTTACGTTTCATAATCTGGGTTCTTATTCTGTCCTTGGGATAGGTCTAATTTTGTGGCCGTCTACAATAACGAAAAGCCTATATTAGCAGTATTGGTTTTTATTGGAAGTGGAGAAAAGTAACCAGGGTGTAAGCAAGTGTTTTGGTGCTTATTGGATCGCAAAGAGACTAGCTGATTATTAATGCCTGCGTATTTTTCTTGTCCATATAAATAAGCTATAGTCCTACTGACGAATAGTATTCTCAATAGGATCTTCATGAAAACATTAGCCTTTATAACACTTTTAAGTTTGATTAGTTCAGTTGAGTCAGTAGAGATAACGAACTTTAAAGCAGGCCTTGCCTGTACTGATGGTGAAACATTTGGCTGGATTTGCCACGAAACAAATGACATCTACATTACTGGACAAGGAAAATGTGTTTATAACAAGCAAGAAAAACCTTGCACATGGCACGGATTCTCTTTTGATTACACTGGAGTGACAGAAGAAACAGAAATAAGCTGTAATATAGAGACATCAGTCCCAAGTAACCTCGGAAATCCAAAAGAAGAAATTTCAAAGAATCAGAACAGTTCAGAATTTATTTTAGAAGTACCAATTGGAGATGGTCATTTTTTCAATCCTCAATACAGCGTTTTGTCGTTTAATGATGACTCTCCCATTGTTGTAAAAAGAACATCTTGCTTCGTTGCAGATAAACTTTTATTTGAAATCAATAACCGACACATCTACCCTTCTAACCCACTAAAATAGTATGTGTCAGTTGAGATGAAGAGTGAACCAGAGCGAAGCCTGCCCTCGCGCGCAACATTATTAATAATAAGTCACTGGACCCCGTGGTTAAACCACGGGGTGACAAGATAATAGAGTTATTAAAAAAGTATTAACTGAATATTTACCATTAACCTTACAGGCCAGAAAGAACTAAAATGCTTAAGTTCACGGCAAAGAGTTGCGAAAGAGCGAGGTAATATTTCCTCAGCGAACGACACACTTTCCGACATGGTTTTAAAGCAGGATTTTTCTTTCAAGACAAGGCATAAGACTTTTTGAGGCGCGGAGCGGACTAATCGTCCGTGAGCACCTCAAATAAGTCTTATAACGCAGTATTGGAAGGAAAAGACTATTTAAAACTAGCCCCTTTCAAAAAGAGCGATGGACTCTGTGTGCGAAGTATGCGGAAACATATCCATAACCCCAGCCTTCACCAGCTTATACCCTTTCTCTTTTAACTCACCTGCATCACGCGCCAGGGTCGCTGGATTGCAGGATACATAGACGATGCGTTCTGGGTTGAAGCGCGTAATGTTTTGCACGACATCCAATGCGCCACTGCGTGGCGGGTCGATTAGGATTTTGTTGAAACCCTGTTGCGCCCATTCTTCTTGAGTAAAGTCGTCTTGCAGGTTGGTGGCATAAAATTCTACGTTGCTAAGATCGTTATGTTTGGCGTTCATTTGCCCACGCTCAACCATGGCTTCGCTGCCTTCGACACCGACTACGTTTTGCACTTGTGTAGCCAGCGGGATGGTGAAGTTTCCTAAGCCACAGAACAAATCAAGAATTCGGTCGTCGGCTTTTGGCTCTAGCCATTCGATGGCGCGCTTGACCATTTTCGAATTAATGCTGGCATTAACCTGGGTGAAGTCCATGGGGTGGAATAACATTTCCACATCATAGTCATCGAGACGATAGGACAACCAGTCTCGCGTGTCTGGGCCATAGAGCAAATGAACCGTATCCGGCCCTTTCGGTTGCAGGTAAATATAAATGCCGTGTTCTTTACCAAACTCGATCCACAAGTTTTGATCTTTTTCGGTTAATGGCACTAGATGGCGCACCACTAAGGCCACCTGATCATCGCCCATGGCGACTTCAAGCTGTGCGGTTTTGTCGTTGCTGTCGAGTTCGCTGATCATGTTTTTCAGTGGCGTGATTAACTGCCCTACTCGCGGATCAAGTACCACACAGGAATCGATAGTGGCTAAAAAGCTGCTGCGCTTTTCACGGAAACCGACCAAGGCTCCGCCTTTCTTAGGTACAAATTTAACGCCCAGACGCGCTTTACGACGATAGCCTAAAACGTCTGCCTGCAGCGGTTCAACCAGCTCATAGTCACCATCTTTATGGGAGTGATTACCGAAATGATCCAGCTGCTCGACCAATACATTTTGCTTGTGGGCTATCTGCGCTGAGTTACTCATGTGTTGCAAGCTGCAGCCGCCACAAATATCGGCGTGTTCGCAAGGCGGGGTTACGCGGTCTTCCGAGGCACTGTGAATTTCGATGGCCACGCCTTCGTCAAACTTGCCACGCTTTTCGGTGTACTGGAATGACACCTCTTCACCCTTAAGGGCATTGTCTACAAAAACCGTTTTGCCTTCTACGCTACAAATGCCGCGACCTTCGTGCGAGAACGCATGAATGGTTGCATTGACGGGTTCGGTCGGTAACGGCTTTCTACGACGTCTTCTTGCCATGGTTAACTCTCAGATTCAGTTGATAAAATTCGGTAACAGGAAAGCCTGTGGCTGGCTCTGGGTTAGAGTCAGCTCCAGGCTTCGAGGAATTCAGTAAAGTGCGGTTGATTTTCGCTGGCTAAATACTCTTTTAACTTTTGCTCTTCTGCTTGCAGATCTTGATGGCTTAAATTGCCACGCATCACTTCAAAGCGCAGGTACACCAGATAAGTATTAAGCACATCCGTTTCGCAATAATCGCGAATCGCCTTGAGATTGCCCTGGTGAAACGTTTCCCACACTTTGGCGCCGCTCATGCCCATTTTACCGGGATAGCCCAGCATGCTGGCGATTTTATCCAGCGGTGCATTGGCACGCGGATTATAGGAGGCAATCACGTCCATCAAGTCCAGGTGGCGACTGTGGTAACGGCTAATATAATTGTTCCACTTGAACTGGCTGTCCATTTCGCCGGTATCCCAATATTTTGGAGCCGCGATATTATGTTTCATCGCGCGATAATGTAAGACCGGCAAATCAAAGCCAGAACCATTCCAGGACACGATAGTTGGCGTGAAACGGTCAATACCATCAAAAAAGCGCTGAATGATTTCTTTCTCATCTGCCTGCTCGTCGCCCAAAGACCAGACGGTTAGCTTATCGCCATGGCGAAATACTGCTGAAATCGCAACCACTTTTTGCAAATACAAAGGCTGAAAAGTATTGCCGGTTTGCTGATAGCGCAAATGCTCCATCGCAGTGACCACATCCTCATCGGACAAGCCTTCAAATTCGTTCAGCAAGCGACCTGCTTCAATGTCAGGTATTGTTTCGATATCAAATACAAATATATTCATAAAGTCTATCCGGCTCCCGCCTTTACTTGCCTATATCCATGGGGCAAGGTAGATTATGCAACGAAAGCCCCACATTATAACGACTTTGCCAAAAAAAGCTTGGAGAAATCACCTTTGAAAGACATGCCGTGGTTCTACACAGTGTCATTGATTATAGCCCTGCTATTACTCGGGCCGTTAGCTGTAGCTGAACACCCTACACGCAAGGTCATTTCAGTGGATGTGCTTGGCCCCTTTGCCAGCCCGCAAGAACAAGAGTTACTGTTTAGCCTAAAGCAAAATCTTCTGGATAAATATGACTTAGGATTGAAACAAAACTTACTGTTCTGGCAAAAGCAGCCAAACTGGGCAACCCAGCTCCAGAACTCTGAAGCAGATTATATTATTACCGTGGGACAGGAAGGTTTGGATCGGATTATGAAGCAGTCAACAGGCCGCCCTGTTATTGCTGTGATGAATACGGCAGATAGCATCGAAGCCTTACGTAAAAAGCCGCATGATAACTTTTATGCCATCACTCATGAGCAACCTTTAGTCCGATATTTTGCACTTATTAAAAGTCTTAACATTTATCAGGCCCAGACAGCCTCATTTTTCAGCGACCAAAACAGCTATTTAAAAACACGATACAGTCAAATATCACGCTTTTTTAATTTACCCTACAAACCACTGGTGGTGAATCCGCATTTAAAAGCATTAGACGCCATCAGTCAGCTATCTGACTGTTGCCGAATTATGCTGCATGATAGTGACCGAATTTATCCACCGGGGCGCTCTCGAAAATCATTACTGGTCAACAGCTTTCAGCATCGCATCATTGTTATAGGTAACTCGCAGAGCATGTTACAGGAAGGTGCGATGCTAGCATTATTTAGCAGGCCCTATACAATAGGTGAACAAACGGCTGATTTAATTTATCAGATCGAAAAGGGCCAAGTTAAAGAGCGATATCAATATCCGGACAAATTCGTGCTAGATGCTAATCGCCGGATTGCCAAATTACTCGGTTTTTCTGAATTGACTTTAGGTGAGTTAATTGGTCAGATTGAGATGTTAGAAAATCTATACTATGAGATGGAACAATAGATGAAAGACTGGGGAATCAGTAAACGCATAATGACATTGGCGTTGACGCCAACTATTTTGGTTGCCTTATTACTGGGCACCCTCTTCATTAGCAACCACATCAACGATAGCAAGTACTCCTTAA
>JAPHRL010000236.1 GCA_026195755.1 Kangiella sp.
AATTGGGGCTGGTCACCTCCGGCGCGATTTCCTTGTCAGTTGATAATGATGTGAAACAATCTGCAGATATCAGCGATATGATTTGGTCGGTTTCAGAAATCATCAGCGAACTGTCAAACCACATAGCACTACAACCTGGTGATTTGATTTTTACTGGCACGCCAGAAGGTGTAGGCCCCATCCAGAAAGGACAGCTGGTACAAGCTGAAATGCTGAATCGATTGAAGTTAGCGTTTACGGTTGTTTGACCTTTATTTGTTACTCTAAAAGTAACCTGAATAACTCATAAGCGCGTCATCCCCGCGAAGGCGGGGATCCATAATATCTATAAGACATTCCTTGAACTACTATTTCGCTACTCAGCGAGTTACTTTTCTTGCGTGGTCAAGAAAAGTAACCAAAAGAAGACCACCCCGTGATTGAGGTTTCGCTTTGCTCAACTCCCTTCGCATCCGCCAAGACACTTAACGCACCGTAAAATACGTTCCTTCTCCCTAAAGGGATTTCCTTTGGTCACCTGCCCGAATTTTACTATTCAAAACATCCTGTTTTGAATTGCTATGTCTTGGCTACTACTCAGCTCAATCAAAGGGGTTAATTGGAGCAAGCCTGAAGAGTGGTTGATTTATAAATGAGCACCTAAGATCATAAGACCTCTTAACCACATCACAACGTCTGATAAATAAAGGTGACGATCTGATCAGGCTTTATGAAATTCTTGCCATTCTCTTCGTCATATTTAGCGCTTGGTTTTGCAGCTAATACTTGCTCAACACTCATGCCTTTTTCTTTCAACTTGACGACTGTGTGACGCAAGTCTTTCAGCATGGCGACAAATTCAGCCATCTCTTTTTTATTCGACATGGGTCCATGACCGGGAATAATTTGCGTCTGTTCATTGGCTAAAGACAAACCCTTCTCTACCGCTGCAATGTAACCATCAATGGTTCCACCACTGCTGACATCGATAAAGGGATAACCAATATTGAAGTAGGTGTCGCCCATGTGTAGAACATTGTCGTTAGCAAAATAGATAATGGCATCGCCATCGGTATGAGCATTGGCTACGTGATACACGCGCATTTCATCATTGTTCAGATGCAGGCTTAACTCGCTATCAAAGGTGATAACTGGCAAAGCGCCTTCAGGTGATGGTTCAACTTTACGTCCAAGTGACGACATTTCTAATCCAGTACTCATGCGCTGTCTGACATTATCGTGCGCCACTATTACAGTACCGCTTTTGGCGAAGTTTTCATTGCCGCCTATATGATCGCCGTGCCAATGGGTATTAATTAAATAACCTACGGGCTGGTCGGTAATCTCAGCAACCGTTGCTTTAATTTTGTCAGAAAGCGGTGCGAACTGATCATCAATCATATAGACACCATCGTTACCAACCGACAGGCCGATATTGCCGCCCTGACCAAATAGGACATAAATGCCATCCGTTAACTTCTGCGCCTTAATTTCAACTTCTGGTCGACCGTCAGCATGAGCAAACACCTGTCCACTGAAAATGAGTGCCAGGCTGAGTGTTGAGATTGTTTTCTTTAGCATAGATCCTTTTAACATAGTCTTACCCCATATTTGTTTACATTCGCGCTCTACAGTTTAACTGAAACTTATGTAAAATAATTGTGAATAGACCCAACAAACACTAAGAGACTTTTATGGATACCCAATTAGCACAAGCGTTTATCGATAAGAAATGGGACGACGAGATTGTTCCTGAATTGGTTGAATACATCAAAATCCCTAACAAATCTCCGCATTTCGACCCTAAATGGGATGAGCACGGTTACATGGAGCAGGCGGTTCAACAGATCGCCAACTGGTGCGATGCTCAGGATATTCCGAACAAGACACTGGAAATTGTGCGCATAAAGGGCAGAACCCCGATTATATTTATGGAAATTGCAGCCAGCGACGGCACCAATAACCCAGATGATGACACGATTTTGATGTATGGCCACTTGGATAAACAGCCTGAGATGTCTGGCTGGGAAGAAGGTTTAGGCCCATGGATTCCAGTTATTCGCGATAACAAATTATATGGTCGTGGCGGTGCCGATGATGGCTATGCTGCTTACGCATCCTTAACTGCTTTAATGGCGATTCAAA
>JAPHRL010000323.1 GCA_026195755.1 Kangiella sp.
AGTTATTAGAAGTTGAGCGTATGGGTCCAAAAACCTATGAACAGGCAGCTGGTTTCTTGCGCATTCGCGATGGTAATAACGCTTTGGATAGTTCCTCGGTTCACCCCGAAGCCTACCCAGTGGTTGAAAAAATGATGCAGGCACTCGACATGCAGGATGCTCATCAACTTATGGGTAACTCGGATAAGTTACGTCAAATCAAAGCTCAAGACTTCACGGATGACACCTTCGGTTTGCATACCGTCAATGACATCTTGAAAGAGCTGGATAAACCCGGCCGCGATCCTCGACCTGAATTCAAGATGGTTCAGTTCAAGGAAGGCGTTGATACTCTGAACGACCTGAAAATTGGTATGGAGCTCGAAGGCGTCGTCACTAATGTAACCGCCTTTGGTGCCTTTATTGACGTCGGTGTCCATCAGGATGGTCTGGTTCACCTGTCAATGATGGCCAATGAGTTCATCAAAGACCCTGCCGAAGTGGTTAAAGCGGGTGATATCGTCAAGGTTTGGGTGCTGGACGTTGATATGCAGCGTAAGCGTATTAGCCTTTCAATGATTGGCCCTGATGCTCAGGCAGCCTCCAAGCCGGCCCAGAAACGCGACGGCAAAGTGCATAAAAAAGGCCCAATGAAAGGAAACCAATCCAACAAACGTGGTCAAAATAAACCACAGGGTGCTTTTGCCGATGCACTGGCGGCAGCACTGAAAAAGTAGCATCGCGAAAATGGTTACAAATTGACACTTTTAATCCAGCAATGCCATCAGTAGTATTGCAATGCACATCTGCTTGCACTTTGCCCAAAGTGCAGGTAGGGTGCGCTATTCGCGTGCTTTGAACTAACGACACAAGAGCATACAACATGAATTTAAATAACCGTGGCTGGAACTTTTTAGGTGCCTTTATTTGTTATCAATTAATGGTAACAGCACTTTACTTCCAGTACGTAGATGGACTCGAGCCTTGTCCATTATGCATGTTCCAACGTGTAGCCGTAGCTGCCATGGGTATTGTGTTACTGCTTAATGCTATCCATAACCCTAGAATCCATTCCATCAGTAATCGTATTTACCAGATTCTAGGTCTGCTGACTGCCTTTGCCGGTATCGCTATTGCTGGCCGTCATGTTTACTTGCAGAGTCTGCCAGAAGGCGAAGCACCTGCTTGCGGCGCCCCGTTGGATTATATGTTGGATGTATTACCCTTCATGGAAGTCATTCAAACGGTGCTAACAGGTGCTGGTGAATGCGCAAAAATCAGCTGGCGTTTTTGGGGAATCTCAATGCCCGGCTGGATGCTTATCATTTTTATCATAGCGGCGCTGGTATTTGGCTTTAGACTGTTTAAAGCATTCCAGCAACCAAAACCACTTTAATCTAAAAGCACAATTGAGGCTCTTATGATCCGAGTAATTATCGAGCGCGTTATAAGTGAAGGTAAGCTAGACGACTACCACGCACTAATCCGTCAAGCAAAGAATAAAGCCAGCAATTCCGCAGGCTTCTTAACAGGTGAAATTTTTCACGTTAGAGACAACCCCTACCATGTCATTGTCATGTCATGCTGGGACTCATTTGAAACCTGGGAAGTGTGGGCCGAGTCAGAGCAGCGTCTGGATTTATTAGACGCGATAAGGCCACTGCTTGAATCAGACGAAAAAGTGACTGTTTTGGAGAGTAGTAATATTAAACACTAAGAATTCTATAGCTTCAAAAAAAAGCCAGCTTTATAAGCTGGCTTTTTTGTCTTTCAGTTGGCTAACTAAATACCTATTAAAAATATTTAGGCCACTCTTTCTTCAACTGCCCCGTTATTGCCATAAACAGCATTTTGTAATCCGCCATCAATGACCAAACAGGATAAGTGAAAGTCGCTGGACGATTCTTTTCAATAATAAAATGACCGATCCAAGCGGGGCTATAACCAACAACTAGCACCAATGGTAGCCACAGCCACTGCTGCGTTACAATCAAAAAAACCAGTAACGCCAGCGACATCATTGTACCAATATAATGCAACAAGCGGTTACTCGGTAAGCGGTGCTCACCGAGATAAAAAGGCCAAAACTCTCTAAAGCTTTTGATACTTTTTTCCGCCATCTTTTTACGAACCTTCAGTTACTGATCGTCGCCCGTTGCTTCTTTGACTTCCTCTTCGACTTCTTGAGCAGCTTCTTCAACAGCCTCTTGAGTCG
>JAPHRL010000120.1 GCA_026195755.1 Kangiella sp.
AGTCTTTTTTGGTGCGCAAGTCTCGCTAGAAGATGAACATGGCCAAGACATTATTTATCGGCTAGTAGGCTCCGATGAGTTTGACCATAAACCTCACTACATCAGCATCGACTCACCCATGGCGCGAGCTCTGTTAAAAAAGCAGATAGACGATGAAGTCAAACTAAAGTTACCTGATGGTGAAAAGCTTTTCTGGATTATGGGAATTGAATACCCGTCACCGCATGAAGACTAAAGAATCTCTATTTTCCACTAAAGACGATAACTAATACTCAAAGATCCAAATCGCGCATTACCCTTGCGCTCTTCAAAGGTGCTAGTCGTTTCCGCCAACGAAAACAACAGTCCCCAATTTTTCCAGTTCCAGACAAAGCCGGTGGAATAAATCAGTTGTTCGTTTTTTAAAGTGACTGATGGGCTATGACGGAAAGTATTACCATTGACGAAAATATCGTTGAACACGTAGCGAGGTTGAATGCCAAAAAAGACATAATATTCCTCAGAGTTAGTACCTGCCAGTGGATTAATTCCACGCCCTGGCAATACACTGATAGCAGGGTGGCTACGTTCAAGGTTCAACCCCCAGCGCACCATATAGGTTCCTGCGACATAAGAAGTATAGTTACCGCCACTTGCTTCCAGAATGCCGATAAAATCAACCCCATGACCATCGCCATTGCTGATTTCATGGCGCCAACTACGACGAGCCTGAAGTGCAATTACGGGTTCATTATGTAACTGGTAATCCCACCCCATAGGTTTATCCGACCCCGTTATTTTATGCACCCTCTTCTGAGATTGCTCTGCAAGCGATGCGGGGCCAACCATGCCTAAAATCAGGCTAAATTGTTCAGCACGGTTTTCCGTCCAGGAATGTACGGTTCCACGCCAACCCAGGATACCCGCATAGGGTAAGTCATTCGGTTGAAAGTTAGGATTGGTGATATCAGCTGGGGTCTGAATGCCCTGGAATACGCTGTAACTAGCCCCATAAAAATGCTCATTATCATCATGAACGACGAAAGTTTTAGCCATTGATTGCAGCCACTTAGGGCTATTGGTTGCATCCAATGTGTTATAAGGGCCACTGCCCCAACTAAAACCGAAACCATTGGTATAGCCACCATCACGGCCAGCGAACAGATCATTCTCAATGGTAATGGTTACAAAGGTATCGGGGGTGTCTAATTCCTGTTCAGTAAAAGGCAACTCATCGGCTGCTGTAGATAGCGGGCTAAACCATAACGCAAGAGTAGTAAGTGCCGCCTGGATTGTATTAGCTGACATACTAAATCCTTCTATTGAGATAATAAGTTTTAGTGCTTACCTCGGTTTTTGAATTTGTCTTTAACCTTATTAACCACTTGCTCAGAATAGTCCCCATTTTTCACTTCCTTGCGGATTGTTTCTTCGACGATGTTCATTGCATCATCTATCGTCATATAGCCTTTTTTATAAGAGCGACGATGTTTAAATAAATTGATATGGTGGTCACTACGACGTCCCCAGGCCATTAATCGCTCCCAATAACTTGGTTGGTCCTTATCGCGCTCACCAAAGTCTAAAATATAGCAAAAAAGTGCCACCGGAATTAATACGAAATCGCGAATAGCGTCTATACCTAATTTGACTTGCAAAAGGATTAACTCCCTGGTTCTGTCCCAGGTATCCTTATTTGCACTCGATTCATCTTCTTCATGCTCAGCATCAAGCTCGATCAAATCTTTATTATCAGAATCTTTG
Organism: Kangiella sp.; assembly: GCA_026195755.1. Classification (GTDB taxonomy): domain Bacteria; phylum Pseudomonadota; class Gammaproteobacteria; order Enterobacterales; family Kangiellaceae; genus Kangiella. The sequence goes on from JAPHRL010000120.1 coordinate 1,744, forward strand.
TCCATCTTATTATCCTCGCCTTGCTGTAATTAGGCCTCTTGCTTTATTACAGTCTCTTTCCAAAACCGTTATTAAATAATTCGCGGTTGATTTGCTTTTCCTCATCATTTTTCTTAAGCAAAACATAAACCGAGCCCAAACCACCATGTTGCTTCTGTGCCGAATGAAATGCTAGCACAGCACTATGCTGCTTCAGCCAATGATTAACATGACTTTTTAATACCGCCTGCGGATGGCTACGCTCGCCTTTGCCGTGAGTGATTAATACCGCGCGTTTTCCACGCTTATAGCTACCACTTAGAAAATAAAATACATCTTCACGCGCTTCATTAACGCTACGTCGATGCAAGTCTATATGTGCATCAATGGTATATTTTCCAAGGCGTAATTTTTTATAGACGCCCTCTTGCACACCGTCTTTTTTATATTCAAGCCAATCATTCGGCAATACCGGCTCAACAAAATCTGTAGTCAGGTAATTGGGATCGATATTAGGCTTACGACCTACAGCAGCTTCGCGCCTGGCTTGCTGTGCAATGCTGGGGCCTTCATTGGCTTTGTGTAAATTTACCCGATCATTTTTAAGGCGCTGAACGTCGGATAACTCTTTTTTAAATAACTCAAAATCATCTTGTGACATACACCACCTCAATTAACGCCATATTTACAGACTATTTCTCATTGCTTCCAAAGCTTCCCAGCGCTCAAACTTTTGCTCTAACTCTGCTTCCAGCTGTTCTAACGCCTGCTTGGTATCCGCAATTGTATCGCCATCCTTCTGATAAAATTCAGGATCGCTCATTTGCTTATGCACCGCTTCGATTTTACCTTCGAGTTCTGCCAACAATTCAGGCAGCTTATCAAGCTCAAGTTGATCTTTATAACTTAACTTTTTGAGCTTCTTTTGACCCTTGTTTGATGCTTTGGTTTTCGGCTCAGAATCTTTTTGCTTTTCCTGAGCCAACTTTGCATTCGAAGTGCCCCCAGCATCCGTCGGCTTTTGTCGTAACCAATCGTCATAACCACCTACGTACTCTTTAACAGTACCATGTCCTTCAAAAGCGATTGTGCTGGTCACCACATTATTTAGAAAATCACGATCGTGTGAGACCAACATCAAAGTACCGGGGTAGTTATCCAACATCTCTTCCAGTAATTCTAGAGTCTCAATATCCAGATCATTGGTAGGCTCATCCAGAATCAATAAATTTGAAGGTTTAGCCATGATTTTAGCGAGTAGCAATCGATTTCGCTCACCACCTGACAATGCGGTGATTGGAGCGCGTGCACGCTCAGGAGTAAACAGGAAATCCTGTAAATAGCTGATAACATGACGTGGCTGACCATTAATAGTCATCAGATCTTTACCTCCAGACACATTGTCCATCGCCGATTGCTTCTCATCTAACTGGGCGCGATGCTGATCGAAATAGGCTATCTCTAATTTGGTGCCTAATTTTACGTCGCCCTGATCTGGCTTTAACTCGCCAAGCAAAATATTAATCAAGGTAGTTTTCCCAACACCATTAGGACCAATAATACCAATCCGATCACCGCGCATAATCAGGGTCGAGAAATCATCAACCAAGGTTCGTCCCTCGTATCCATGATGGAT
>JAPHRL010000166.1 GCA_026195755.1 Kangiella sp.
TGACCGTCCGTAATCGAGATTACGTTGGTTGGTACGAAAGCAGAAACGTCACCAGCTTGAGTTTCAATGATCGGCAATGCGGTCAACGAACCTGTTTTGCCTTTTACTTCGCCGTTGGTAATCTTTTCAACATGTTCAGCGTTAATACGCGATGCACGCTCAAGAAGACGAGAGTGTAAGTAGAATACATCACCAGGATATGCTTCACGACCTGGAGGACGACGTAGCAACAACGAGATTTGACGATAAGCCCAAGCTTGCTTGGTTAAGTCATCATAAACGATCAAGCCATCTTCGCCGCGGTCACGGAAGTACTCACCCATGGTGCAGCCAGCGAATGGAGCAATAAATTGCAATGCCGCCGCATCAGAAGCAGTTGCAGCAACAATGATGGTGTGATCCATCGCGCCGTGCTCTTCCAGTTTACGAACAATACCAGCAACAGTTGATGCTTTTTGACCAACAGCAACATAAACACAGATAACGCCAGTGCCTTTCTGGTTGATAATGGCATCTACCGCAATTGCAGTTTTACCTGTTTGACGGTCACCAATAATCAACTCACGCTGTCCACGACCAACAGGGATCATGGCATCAATTGATTTAATACCGGTTTGTACAGGCTGATCAACTGATTTACGTTCAATTACACCAGGTGCAATTTTCTCAACAGGTGAGAAGCCGTCATTTTCAATTGGTCCTTTGCCATCAATTGGGTTACCAAGAGCGTCAACCACGCGGCCTAAAAGACCTCGGCCGACTGGCACTTCCAAAATACGGCCAGTACATTTAGCCGTCATACCTTCAACGATATCAGTATAGTCACCAAGAACAACAGCACCGACAGAGTCGCGCTCAAGGTTTAAGGCCATACCGTACTTACCGCCGGGTAATTCAATCATTTCACCAGCCATAACATCTGTTAGACCGTGAATACGTAAAATACCGTCAGACACACTGACGATAGTACCTTCATTGCGAGCTTCGCTCACGACTTCAAAAGAGTCGATTCGCTTTTTAATTAGCTCGCTAATTTCTGATGGATTCAGTTGCACACTCATGCTTCTTCCTCACTAAGCTCTTAGCGTTTCGGAAAGCTTGTTGAGCTTACCGCGTACGGATCCGTCAATTACCATATCGCCAGCCTTAATAACAAGACCACCAATCATGGACGAATCTACCTGTGTTTGAATATTAACTTTACGACCAAGTTTTGCCGTTAACTTTTCAGTTAAACGTTGCAATTGCTCATCGTTTAGCGCTGTCGCAGAAATCACTTCTACATCAACTGCTTTGTCATAGTCCGCCTTTAATACTTCAAAACGGCCTTTTATAGCTGGCAAAGCTTGTAAACGATGGTTTCTTGCAAGCAACTTAATAAAGTTTTCAACTTTATCAGTTATCTGACCTTCACTTATTTTCAAAAGCACTTCACCTTTTTGCTCAGCAGAAAGGGAAGGGTTACTGATAATGGTGGCCACGTCGTCGTTGCTAACGGCTTGAGCGACAAAATCTAACATGCTTGCCCACTCAGATACATCCTGAGCGCCAAGAGCATATTCGAATGCTGCTTTTGCGTATGGTCTTGCAATAGTAGTCAGCTCAGCCATAGTTAACCCTTATAACTCTTTTACTAGCTTGTCGAACAAATCGTTGTTCGCAGCTGCGTCTATATTACGCTCGATTACTTTCTCGGCACCAGCTACAGCCAAGGTAGCCACTTTCGAGCGAAGCTGTTCGCGAGCGCGGTTAACTTCTTGCTCAATTTCAGCCATAGCGCCATTCTTGATTTTCTCGGCTTCGGTACGAGCATCGCCCTTAGCAGAGTCTACAATTTCAGCGTGACGTTTTTTGGCAGAGTCAACAATCTCTGCTGACTGTTGCTTTGCTTCACGCAACAACTCAGCAGCTTTCTCTTGAGCCAGCTCAAGGTCTTTCTGGCTTCTTTCAGAAGCAGCTAGACCTTCAGCAATCTTGTCCTGACGTTCTTTGATAGCCTTAATAATGAAAGGCCATACAAACTTCATGCAGAACCACACAAAGCCGACAAAGAAAATCATGTTAATAAATAGGGTAGCGTTGATATTCACGTCTATTCCCCCTCTAGTTGGTTAATCAAAAGTAATCGTTCGGTTGTTTGAATTAACCAATCAATGATTGCAACTGAGCAACATATGGGCTTGCGAATGTGAACCACATACCGATACCAATACCGATCATGGTTACCGCATCAAGAAGACCAGCAACTAGGAACATTTTGGTTTGTAACATAGGAGCTAGTTCTGGCTGACGAGCAGAAGCTTCTAGAAACTTACCACCTAAAAGACCAAAACCAATCGCAGTACCTAAAGCACCAAGACCTAAAATCAACAACACACCTAATGCTGTAAACGCGAACAAAGTTTCCATTGTTTCCTCCAATCGAGAAATAAAGTTAAATGTTAAAACTAAAAGTAAAACCTAAAAATAAAACTCTTTTGTTTAGTGGCAAGCCGTTACGACAAGCCTCTAGCAACTAGTGATCTTCGTGTGCCATGCTTAAGTAAACAATGGTTAGCATCATGAAGATAAAGGCTTGTAGTGTGATAACCAGGATGTGGAAAATTGCCCATATCATGTAGGAAATACCACCACCAACAATACCGCCAATGCCCGCGCTCATTAATACCGCAATCAAGATAAAGATCAGCTCACCCGCATACAGGTTACCGAACAAACGCAGTGCTAATGAAACTGGTTTTGCTAACAGACCAATAGACTCCATCAGGAAGTTCACCGGAATCAACAAAACTTGAACGAATTTATTTTTACTTGAGAAAGGGTGCAACGTTAATTCACCGATGAATCCGCCAAAACCCTTAACCTTGATGCTGTAGAAGATAATTAGAACAAAGACACCTAAAGACAAACTAAAAGTAATATTGGCATCTGTAGTTGGCACCACTTTTAGATAATCTGCGCCCGCCTGGCTTGCTGCCCATGGCAATAAATCCACTGGAACCAAATCCATCAGATTCATTAAGAAAATCCAAACAAAGATGGTTAAGGCAAGAGGTGCAATCATAGGGTTGCGGCCATGGAAAGTATCTTTAACGCTTTTATCCACAAACTCAACAATCATTTCTACGAATGACTGCCAGCGACCCGGGTTTTCAATTTTCGCATTTTTAGCTACACGCCAAAATGAAAAGCAGAAAAGGGCACCCAAAATAAAGGAAAAGAATAAGCTATCGATGTTAAAGGTCCAGAACCCTGCATCTTGACAATGATTCCATACCCAGCCCTCATCTGTCTTACACACTTGTGCGTTTTGCAGATGGTGCTTGATATATTCAACACTTGTTGGATTTTCTGATGAAGCCATTTTGAAGCCTTCTCTTTATCAACGTGTCTTAATTAAGACGATTTAACAATTAAGGGTGCAAACAACTGAGACAACACGATAATCACATAGCCGATTAACAGTGATGGTGGATGCACCGGTAATACTGCAAACGCAACTGCCAGCAAGCCAATCGCCAACAAAATCTTCAAGCTTTCCGCAAATTTGAACGCTTTTTGAATTTCGTGTGCTGCCTGAGCCCCTGACTTTCTAAATACTATCGTGGCAAAAATGAAATGAAGGATAACAGCAATTACGCTTCCTACACCTAGCGACACACTCACTTCCCACGATATTAGCAAGCCCACTAACACTAAAGCCAAGCTAATACCGAGCTGGAGTAGAACCATCTTGTAGGCCTGAGCTCGACCTTTCTTTGCTAATGATTCACTCATAAGGAGTTGCCCCATCCCCATGCTATATAGCATAGGCTCACCACATATTCGGGCGGCAAGTATAAAGATTTAGTGCCCTTTAATCAACCAAACCACCTCGAAAAAGCACAAAATTTAAAGGCTCTTTAGCCTCCCAGCTATTAGCAGAGCTAATGTCCCCATAATTAGTGCTTCAATCTTCTTTAATACCTAGATGTTGTAGTATTCCATCAAGTTCATCCAGACTGTGGTAGTTAATAACCAAGCTTCCTTTACCCTTATGCCCGTGGTTAATAGCCACGCTGGCACCAATTTTTTCAGATAATTGTTCTTCTAAAGACTTGATGTGATGATCTTTTTCAGCAGTCTTTGCTTTTTTCTTCGGCTCATTGATATTACGCACTAACTTTTCGGTGTCGCGTACGGTCATTGCTTTGGCAACTACGGTTTTTGCCGCTTCCGTCTGCTTTGCTGGCTCTAGCGACAAAAGCGCTCTGGCATGACCCATTTCCAGATCACCGCGCTCCAATAATGTCTTACAGTGTTCACTAAGTTGCATTAAACGTAATAAGTTGGTCACTGTTGTGCGGCTTTTACCTACTGCGTCAGCGGTTTGTTGATGGGTTAAATCAAACTCTTCCATCAAGCGGTGTAGGGCATAGGCTTCTTCCATCGCATTGAGATCTTCGCGTTGAATATTCTCAATCAATGACATCGCAATGGCAGCTTCATCCGGCACTTCTTTTATAATTACCGGTACTTCATGCAGTCCAGCTCTTTGTGCCGCACGCCAGCGACGTTCGCCAGCTATAATTTCATATTTGTCTTTACCCACGGAGCGAATAACGATGGGCTGGATCATGCCTTGAGCTCTGATAGAGTCCGCCAACTCATCCAGTCCTTCTTCGGTCATCACGCGACGAGGTTGATATTGACCCGGCTGCAAGAACTCAATCGGCATTTCTCTTAAATGACGCTCAGCCTCGCTGGCCTGGTCTGTCGCACCGTCACTACTTTTCTTAGCCTGAGGCTTACTCATAGCTCCACCAAGCAGAGCATCTAAACCTTTTCCTAATCCTCGCTTACTCATTGCTATCCTCTATCATTCTATATTCTTCTAATGTCGCACAGTCTAAACAGCTGGGGCTTTGTTGCGACGAATGATTTCACCGGCCAACGCCAAATAAGCCTTTGATCCGCTTGAGCCCCGGTCATGATACATCACCGGCACACCAAAACTTGGCGCTTCGGCAAGTCGCACATTACGCGGGATCACTGTTCGGTAAACTTTATCGGCAAAATGATTAAACAATTGGCGCGATACTTCTAACGACAACCGGTTACGTGGGTCATACATAGTTCTAAGTATGCCTTCAATTTCTAAATCAGGGTTAATATGATCCTGAACCTGACCAATGGTATTGAGCAGGGCAGACAATCCCTCCAAAGCATAATACTCACATTGCATTGGAATAATCACTGAGTCGGCTGCCACGAGAGAGTTCAGCGTTAGCATATTGAGAGAGGGTGGGCAGTCAATTAAGACATAATCATAATAACGGTTGATTTGCTGAATAACTTTACGCAGGCGTTTTTCTTTATCCTCAAGCTTTAGCAGGTGTACTTCGGCTGCAGTCAAGTCAGCATTGGCAGGCAACACATCATAATTTCCGGCTTCCGAGACAACAATATGACTTTTGGCTTCACTGGGTTCCATAAGAGAGTCATAAACCGATAGCTCCAGATCTCCTTTTTCAACCCCTGAGCCCATGGTTGCATTTCCTTGCGGATCCATATCAATCAGCAACACGCGCTTGCCTTCCTCAGCTAAGGATGCTGCAAGGTTTACGCTGGTGGTTGTTTTACCAACACCGCCTTTTTGATTTGTAATGGCAATTACATGCGCCACGCTTCACCTCTTGTTCTATTTGTGCAGCTTGGTCACTGCTTCTGTTTTAAGTAGACAAACCAACGACTTGCATTAACACCCGGCAACTTAACTTCGTTCGCCTTAACTAACTCAGCGGTTTCCGGTAACTCATCAAGTTCTTGCTGTGGATATTGACCCTTCATCGCCAACCAATGGCCACCTTCTGCAAGCAGATGCTCAGTCCAAACCACCATGTCAGACAGGCTGGCAAATGCGCGCGAAAGAATGCAAGCATACCCTGATTGATTCTTAAAGTCTTGCACTCGCTGATTAATCACTGTCACATTATCCAGTCCCAGCTCATAGACCACCTGTTTTAGAAAACGGGTCTTTTTACCGTTGGTATCAAGCAGTGTGAACTGTTTTTCCGGGTTTAAAATAGCCAGCGGAATTCCCGGTAAACCTCCTCCGGTGCCTACATCCAGCAAAGAACTATAATCTTTAATCGCAGGACTCACTACCACGGAGTCAAGCAAATGCAAATCCAATGCTTCCTTGGGGTTGGTTATAGCGGTTAGATTAAATGCCTTGTTCCACTTCAATAATAAAGAAAGATAATTAAGTAAGCGCTCACTCTGTTCACTTAATAAATCAATCCCACTATTCTGACATTTTTGATTAAAGGTATCTTGAAGTTTCAGTAGTTCCGAGTTCACAAGCAATTTCTTCTTTTATAGATTTAGTATAAGCGTACATTTGATCAGTGCTTAGGCATCAAAGCCAACATACTTACTTTATGCTGACTTCAGGCGCTGGCGCTTTTTTAAGTGTACTAACAAGAGTGAAATAGCTGCAGGCGTCACACCTGATACACGACCAGCCTGGCCGATGGTTTCAGGTTTAATATTCATCAGCTTCTGCACTACTTCATTAGAAAGACCTTTAACCTGGCTATAGTCCAGGTCCTTTGGCAGCGTGGTATTCTCGTTACGTAGGCTACGCTCAATTTCGTCTTTTTGACGATCAATATAGCCAGAATACTTGATTTGTATCTCTACCTGTTCCGCCACTTTTGCGGGCACCGGCTGCTCAACCATGCCAGGCAATGCCATCAAACCAGCATAAGTGACATCGGGACGGCGCAACAACTCTTCACCTTTATAGGCACGGCTTAAAGGCTTCTCTAATTGTTGCTTGAGTTGCTGACCAGCAGCGCTGTCAGGTTGAACCACTAAGTTTTTGATGCGGGTTGTTTCTTGCTCAATAGCCTCTTTTTTATCGCTAAAAGCCTGCCAGCGGACATCATTAACGAGCCCTATTTCGCGGCCTTTTTCTGTCAAACGTAAGTCCGCATTATCTTCGCGAAGAATTAAACGGTATTCCGCTCTTGAGGTAAACATGCGGTAAGGTTCTTGTGTGCCGCGAGTAATCAAGTCATCGATCAATACGCCAATATAAGCTTGATCACGACGCGGCGACCAAGCTTCTTTATCTTGTACCAGCAGTGCTGCGTTCATACCCGCAATTAAGCCCTGCGCACCGGCTTCTTCATAACCTGTGGTGCCATTAATTTGACCTGCAAAGAACAAACCTTTGATAAATTTATGAAGCATGCATACGTGATCGGCGATTAACTGAACACTCGCCATCTCATGCGTTACAACAACGCTCGTGAGGCTAAATGTACTTTGCATTTTTCGGATAAGCAGGTCA
>JAPHRL010000237.1 GCA_026195755.1 Kangiella sp.
CCCACGCTCGAACCGTGGTCATTATTGAAGCTTGTGAAGAGTCGGGAAGTTACGATTTGCCTTACTACATCGATCAGCTTCGTGACCGCATTGGAGAGCCATCACTAGTGATTTGCTTGGATTCTGGCGCCGGTAACTATGAACAGTTATGGTGCACCATGAGTTTGCGCGGAATGACCAGCGGCACTTTGAAAGTTGATGTGCTGAAAGAAGGTATTCACTCAGGTATGGGTAGCGGTATTGTCCCTTCCTCATTCAGAATTATTCGCCAACTGCTTAACCGTCTTGAAGATGATAAAAGCGGTCGCCTTTTGCCCAAAGAATTTTATGCAGACATCCCACATCAACGTTTAGAACAGACCCTTAAAGTTGCCGAAGTGTTAGGTGATGGCATTGTCGAAGCCTACCCTTTTGTCGAAGGCGTTGAACCAATGGCAGAGAATAACTTTGAGCGTTTACTTAATCGTAACTGGCGGCCAGCGCTGTCTTATACCGGTATTGCAGGAATACCAGAAATTGAGAATGCTGGTAATGTCTTGCGCCCAACCACCTCAATAAAACTATCGTTGCGTTTACCGCCCACAGCCAACAGCAAAAAAGCCACTGAAGCCTTGACTAAAATTCTAACCGAGAACCCACCGAGCGGTGCCAAAGTGAGTTTCGAATCGGATCAAGATGGCGATGGTTGGAATGCGCCAGACGTCGCACCCTGGTTAGCAGAGTCTTTAGAGCGTGGCTCAGAAAAAGTTTATGGCAAACCAGCAATGTACATGGGCGAAGGCGGCACCATTCCCTTCATGGGAATGTTAGGCGAGAAATTTCCCAAAGCACAATTCATGATTACTGGAGTATTAGGCCCTAATTCGAATGCGCATGGCCCGAATGAGTTTCTTCACATACCATTTGCCAAGAAATTAACCACCTGCGTGTCGCAAGTGATTGTTGATCATTATAAGCGGAATTAATCAGGCCTTGTTTGATGGGTTACGCTTTACAAGCTAACCCATCCTATAAGAACTAAGAAACAAAGTGGCTTCGAGGTTTTATAATATTATCTTATTGGGATCATAGGATGGGTTATACCCAACGGGGCAGACCCGACGAAGTCGCAACCCATCAAAGAAACTTTTTGGGTTACGAAGCCAGCTTCTAACTCAACCTATAATGAATCCCCCTTACAACCAATCCGTCAGCACAAACCCAACTCCTAAACGGTTCACATGCCGATTGTAGTCAATTAAACTTTCTCCATACCCATTGAAATACTGAACGTAGCCACGTAGCTTTCCGTCGTCATCTAACGGGAAAGTCCAGTCTAACTGTACAGAACCTTTGTTATCGCTGCGCAGGTTATTCCTGATCATAATCCCAAAGTTTTGCTCGTCCCATTTATAAGCGGAATACAGCTCGAAATAACCCATATAATCGTCTATATCAGGGTTATCATCGCCATCAGGTTGTAAGGGATCATCTTTACGCTCTTCCGGAATTCGCCACCAAGGATTAAACAGTACAACCCAGCGGTCTTTTTCAAAAGCTATTCGAGCATACAGTCGATTCCAGCTACGTGATTTTAATCCGCTTTGACCATTGGACTGATGCGATACACCTGTTGAGAATATTGGGATTTGCCAGCCTCCAACTTTCCAATCGGTAGCCCAGGAAGCAAATACTTCCGGCTCATGATTAGTTTCGCGGAACGGGCTGGACACATCGGAATTGTATGCCTGCCAATAGGATTGTCCGGTATAAGCAAAGAACAAGGCACTATTCTCACCAAAAGCCTCTTCCCATATAGGGGTTTTGAAACTTACTTGAAATTTCACCTCGATATTATCGACCTCTCGCTCTTCCCCAATTGCATCCAAACTCGCCTGGTTAGGCCTGTTATTAAACGTCACTGGCAACAAATAGTTTGGTTTATGGGGCAAGATTGCAAAACGATTATCACTGGCGCGGTACTCGAGTCTTAATCGTTTCTTAATAACATCAGAGTCTTCTTTTTCAGGTTTTGTTGAGTCGTCTTGACTTCCTTTTGTGAAACTATCGTCAGGAAGCAACTCTTTGCTGGGACGATAAATCGCTAAATTGCTGTCTTTAGAACAATATGCCTGTATTTCCGATATCGGAGTTTCTTTATCGCGCTTGTCAAATTCTTGCAAGACACATCGATCATAATCCTCTCGCACACTCTGCAAAGTTTCTTTTGAATGATCAAAAATATCCTTTTTGTCTGTAGTCGCCTCTTCTTTTTCTACAGAATTGAGATCCTGCTGCTCCTCATTTGCAGCAAAGCCAGCAACAGGACTTAATATTAAGAATATCGCGCAAACTAAAAATAAAGTCTTAGACTTCATAGCATCACAAAGTAGTAAAGTTAGATTGCTGAAAATTGTAGCAGATTAAAATGAAGACGGCATGAATAGTTATGAGAAGTGGAAACCATGACAATAAGCTAAACAGGTAACCTCTTAACGAGGCTACCCATCTAACTTATTGACTACCTCTCCACGACTTTCTTGAGATTTTGCAAACCTTTTTCATATTGAGGGCCCACAGCACCCTCCATCAGGAAGTAACCCACATAACGCCCTATCAGATCATTGCCAAAATCAACATCAAGAGTCCATGTGACGCGAGTTTCCTCATAAGAAATTTCATCAAGAATAAAAGAGCTTTCTGCTGGCATTTGCTCCTGACCAAACTTCATCTCAAACTTAACCAGGTTAGGATAGTTACTTTCAATAATTTTGTAGGTGCCCGAACCTACTTCCTGCATCTGACTATCCCAGGCCATAGTGGCACCTACACCGGTTGAAGGGCCTGTAAAGGTGTAACTAGCATTGGGATCGATTTCCGCCCACGGAGACCAGTTATTGAAGTTTTGTAGGTTGTTAACTTGATTGAATACGGTATCTTTGGTCGCTTCTACAGTAATAGACCGCTCGACGTGTCGCGTTTGAGGTAGGAGGAAACCAACCACAACCAGAACAGCGGCAAGAACCGCGATAATGATTAGTAACCATTTTAGGAACTTCATAGAACCTCCAACATTCAGGGAGAGTTTCTACTTTAGCTCATATCAATGCAAATTTGCAAATTTAGTGATGCAGTTCACGTTTTGGCGAACAGATGTGCGCTGACTAGAACGGGTGCTGATAGCAATCCAAATAAGAGTTTCCAAACTTTTCTAGTTCACCTTGCAAATAGTCAGGGTAAACATCAAACCCATAATACTGTCGCTCTTTTATCCAGGCAGACTTGAAATCCTGGTACATTTTTTCTGCGTTATTTTCAATTTGTTTTCTAATACCTTCATAATCAGCATGATCTGCATACATCCTTTGAATAGTGTCATTCCAACTCATTGAATCTACGAAACCTTTCTGTAGAGCCAAATCTTTTTGATGGATCATTCCCAATAGTTTCTTATAGGCCAGACTCTTAGCCAAGAATTCATTAATCAAGTCAGGTTCAGCTGACTTTTTATCAAGTTGCAGGGCAACCATATCAAGCAATAAGTACATTTCAAATATCGAGCCAACCTTGCCAAAAACACCTGCTTTAAACAAATACTGCTCACCTCGTCTCACTCCTTCCGGATCAACGACGTGATTACTTACTATCTCTTTAGTTTCTTTATGGGTTCTATACTGACTACTTTGTTGGCTTTGTCTGACTCCTAAAGAAGACAGCCAGATAAGCTCTGAACCATAGGTCATCATTGCCTTAGAATCATTAGCATCCGCTAAAATTTTTAAATCATCAAGGGACATAGATTGATAACCGCCCTCTCCTAGCATTTCTTCCCTACTGAAATAAAACTCTTCTACAATTTGATGAAATTTTTTATTCAACTCAGGATATTTAGTCTCCAGCTCTTTAAGGCATGATGCTACGTCAATCTGTTCGTCACTTTCCGATTGACGGGTGGATACTTCAGGGGGTTCATTTTGTTTGGGAGTAGACTCTTGAGAGATTTTAGACTCTGAATGCTCCTCATCTGAAGAGGATAATTTAATCTGATCTGAGCTTTCAATTCTATTTTCTGTATTATTCCCATAATCTTCGCTAAACCAGACTATTAGGAATACAGCGACAACAATAACACTAACTAACAGTATCAAGATCTTCTTCATAAATTGCTAAAGCTCCTTCAAGCACTTCAAGTCCTGCCCCTTTCTTATAGGCGTTTTCACTAAGATATCGGCGCCATAATTTGCCTTTGGGTTGGGCAAAAAACAGGCCTAGAATGTGGCGGGTCATGTGTCCTAGATAGACATCCTGATCCAACTGGCTTTGTATATAATCCATGTATTCACGAGCGATTTCAAAGCGCGTGGAGATGTCGTAGTGTGTTCCGTAAAACCGATTATCGGCTTCGGCTAAGAAATAGGGATTATGGTAAGCCTCGCGGCCAATCATGACACCGTCAGCGTGCTGCATATGATCTTCAGCTTGCTCAAGTGTATTGACGCCACCATTGACGATGATTTCCAGCTCAGGAAAATCTTTTTTAACTTGATAAGCAATGTCATATCTTAGCGGGGGAATTTCGCGGTTTTGCTTGGGACTTAATCCGCTGAGCCAGGCTTTTCGTGCGTGGATGATAAAGGTTTTTACTCCGGCAGATTGTACCGTGCTGATGAAATGATGCAGGTGTTCATAGGAATCCAGCTCATCAATACCAATACGACTCTTGACGGTTACCGGTACATTGACCACGTTAGCCATAGATGACATACATTCCGCCACCAGCTCAGGCTCAGCCATCAAGCAGGCACCAAAGCGACCATTTTGCACGCGGTCGCTGGGGCAACCGACGTTCAGATTAATTTCATCGTAACCAAAGTCTTCGCAGATCTTGGCGCAATGAGCCAGGTCTTTCGGGTCGCTGCCGCCCAGCTGTACGGCAACCGGATGCTCTTCCTGATTGAATTTCAGGTGACGTTCAGCTCCGCCATGAATAATGGCACCTGTAGTAATCATTTCGGTATAAAGCACCGCATGCTTGGTGATCAGGCGCATAAAACGGCGCTGATGACGGTCGGTCCAATCCAACATGGGGGCGATACAGATTTTACGGTCTAAGGCTTTTTCCACGATTCGATTACTATTAGGCGTTTGCGCTTTGGGGCGCTATTATATGATCCTTTGCTTTCAGACCCTAGTTTTGGGCAGTATTTTCTTAGGATTTTGTTGGTATTGGGTTTGAGCATATTTTAATATCGGTTAAAGTTTAAAGAGGAGGCACTCCCTTTTGGAGTGTGGGAGACAAGACTATGATTACAAAACGATTATCTTTGTTGGCACTTTTCGCCATCATTCTTAACGGCTGTGCCACACTGTCTGAAACAGAGTGCGCTTCGGGCAACTGGTATCAAGTCGGCTATCAGGACGGTAAATTTGGACGTGATTCCGACTATGTGCTTAATCATGAATCCGCCTGTATTGAATACGGCGTTCGCCTGAATCGTGACCAGTATGAGCAAGGTCGCCAAAAAGGACTGGAAGTTTATTGTACGCCCCACAACGGATTCCAGCATGGCGTTAACGGCAACTACTCCAATCAAAACTGTAGCGCCAGATTTCCGGAATATACCGGAAGCTATAAAGATGGACTCTTCTCTCGCCACGAAAATTTACAAGTACAGCTTGATGAGCTGATGCGTGAACATGAAATCTTGCGCCAGGCCATTCGTCGAATTGAAGATGAAAAAGAAAAAGAGCGTTTGAATCTAGAGCTGGATGACATCGATGATGAAATAAAGGATACCAATAACCAGATCAGCCGCGTCAATTACTTGTTAGATATGTATCGGTGATTTGACTCTCATCCTTGTCATACCGCGGTATGGCAGAATACAAAAAGCCCCTTTCTATCAGATAGCAAGGGGCTTTTTTATTGAGAAATATAGGATGGGTTATACCCAACGGGGCAGAGACCCAGCCAAGTTTCTAACCCAACCTATAGCACTAGATGTTTCGCCACACCAACAATACCTATCACTCTTCTTCAGAACATTCAGAAGTTCAAATAAAACACGTCATACCGCGGTATGACAGAGAAAAAAACTTAAAAACGATTTCGTAAAGCTTCGATTCGCTTATCTAATGGCGGATGCGACAAGAATAAACTGCCGAACTTTTCCTGGAACGAACCTGTACGACCATTTTTCAAACCGAATGCAGTGAAAGTTTCACCCATATCCGATGGCATATCATATTCAACTTTAAGCTTTTCTAGCGCTGAAATCATGGCGCCGGTACCCGCCAATTGCGCACCCGCTTCATCCGCTCGGAACTCACGACGACGCGAGAACCACATCACAATGGTGCTGGCCAAAATGGTCAGAATGACTTGTGCCACCATCACTGATATGAAATAGCCAATACCAAATCCACGTTCATTCTTCAAAATCACGCGATCAACAAAATGACCAATCACTCGTGAGAAGAACAAAACAAAGGTATTCACCACACCTTGAATCAAGGTCAATGTAATCATGTCGCCATTGGCAACGTGGCCAATTTCATGAGCTAACACCGCTCGTACTTCATCACGGTTCATGCGTTGCATCAAACCCTGACTGACGGCAACCAAGGCTTTGTTTTTGTTCCAGCCGGTAGCAAAAGCATTCGACTGCGGAGAAGGGAAAATCCCGACTTCAGGCATACCGACTTTAGCATCACGCGCCAAATCGGAGACCGTATTGATTAGCCATTGCTCAGTTTCATTAGTAGGCTTATCAATCACTTTCACATGCATGAAACGCTTGGCCATCCACTTCGACATTAGCAGGGAAACAAAAGAACCGCCAACACCGAAAATACCGCAGAAAATTAATAATGCTGTCAGATTAAGATCGACACCGTTCTCAGCCATAAGACTGTTAAAGCCGATGAGGTTTAGCACCACACCTGCCAATATCAAGACGGCAAAGTTAGTTAAAATAAATAAACCAATTCGTAACATGTGTTTCTCCGTAAAGTCATACCGCTCAAATTGAGCACGCACTAATGACTACTATATTGGGGTTTTGTGCCAATCTACAAGTCAATTTCGAGTCAGAAAACCATTAAATTTGTAACTAAGTATAAGCCTATAACAAGTAATTAAAGATCAATAATTTAATCAGCCAATATAAGCCTAAGGCTATGACAATAATGACTATAATCAGTTTACTGTTTGGTTTGAGTTTTGCCATATGCTCGTTTCAGGCCTTACGAGGATTAGCTCGTTTCGGCTTTAAGAACACCATCTTAATGACCAGATACAGGCCACTTAAGGTCATAAACAAGGCTAATAAAGCAGCGAACACTACCAATGGATGATTGAAGTCAGTGCGGTTTTTGTAATCCATGATGTGCAGCATCCAGAAGAAATCGAACACTCGCCAGGTATCATTGCGACGGGCAACCACTTCTCCGTTTTGTGGCGAGATATAAACACGGGTATTATCGCTGTCATTGAATTGAGCCTGCCAGATGGGTAAGCCTTTACCACGCACCTCGCCAAGCTCCTCAGACAATAAGGTAAGCTCCGCCAGCTCACCTTCGCCGCTAAAGTCTGCCAGCGCTACTTGTCGAGCCAGAGACTCATCCAACGGCGAAAGTTTCTGCCCGGTGGTTGCGTCAACAATCGCTTGCTGTTCTTGATTGGTTGCAACCCACACCGGTTTCCCCAATACCCCCTTTAAAGTGATGCTTTCAGGCGCGAAATCTATTTGTTGTAGTGCCTGATTGGCAGTAATGGTTACTCGCTCGTTCAAACTGAAGGCAGCGGGTTTTGCCATAGTATGCTCGCCACGCACTTCTTCGATATCGAAGAACGTCATAACGAAGCCACCAGCGGCCCAGAACAATACCTGGATACCAATAATCAAACCAAGCCATTTATGGAATTTACGGAAGAAAACAATCGGTTTCATAATGAATCACTTTTAAAGAAGAAATTTAATCACTGATATGGATAACCAGCTGTCGATTATGACTACCGTGTCTGTGTTCCCAAAGGTAAGTACCCTGCCAGGTTCCAAGTGCAAGTTTTCCATCAACAATTGGAATACTTAAAGTCGTAGCGGTTAACGCTGCTTTGATGTGCGCAGGCATATCGTCCGCGCCTTCGTAGATGTGAGTATAAAGAGGATCATTTTCAGGAACCAGCCGATTAAGCCAATGTTCTAGATCGCGCTGAGCACTCGGATCAGCATTTTCCTGAATTAAAAGGCTGCATGAAGTATGACGCACAAAAATATGACAGATACCCACTGTCTTGCCAGATTTACTCACCAGTTGCCCTAGTTCAGGAGTAAATTCTTGCAGGCCCTGCCCCTGTGTTTTAACGATTAAGGTTTCTGAAAAGCTCATATTACATTTCGTTTGATTTATTTTTATAGTAAAAGCGCACTCGTCGCGTTACCCCGCAAAATAGAGTGTAGGGAATAGTATCGGCAAACGGTGCAACGCTTTCAGCGGGTAATTCTTTACCCCAAAGCACAACCCGATCACCCACAGCATCCTGACAATCAGGCCCCAAATCCACCGCCAACATATCCATCGACACTCGCCCCACCAAAGGCACAATACGCCCATTTAACCAAACCGGTGTACTGTTTCTGGCATGACGCGGATACCCATCTCCATAGCCAATTGCTACAAGTCCTAAATTGGTGTCTCGATCTGCAAACCAATGACGGCCATAACCTGTGGACTCACCTTTCTTTATTGGCTTAATAGCCAAAACTTGCGACTCCAACGACATCACGGGTTTTAAGCCATATTCCGATGCATCGTTATCAATCAATGGCGAACACCCGTAAA
Organism: Kangiella sp.; assembly: GCA_026195755.1. Taxonomy (GTDB): domain Bacteria; phylum Pseudomonadota; class Gammaproteobacteria; order Enterobacterales; family Kangiellaceae; genus Kangiella. The sequence goes on from JAPHRL010000237.1 coordinate 8,824, forward strand.
GCAATAAGCCCGGACGTACCCAATCATAATGGGCGCCTTTCTGCGTTAAGATACCGGCCGAATTGGCCATCGATTTTTCAGTGGCAATATTCTTAGTGGCTTGATCAAAAGCTTCTAATTGAGTGGTCGAAAATTCATCTTCTGGATCGTCTGCTGAAGCGAAATGCGACATTAATCGAATCGGGTTTGCCAATGAAGGAATCTTGGATAAAGTCGATTCAATTAACGCCAAGTCCTGCAAAGCAAAACCCAGGCGATTCATGCCCGAATCCAGCTTAACCCAGACTTGGATTTTTTTGTCAGTGCTGAAGTTTTGTAGAGCTTCGATTTGTGGCCAATGATGCAACACAACTTGTAAATCATGCTCCACCACCAACTCTAAATCTTTGGCATTGAATATGCCTTCGAGTAACAGAATCGGTGTCTTAATCTCTGCTTTGCGCAGCAACAGAGCTTCTTGTACGGTTGCTACCGCAAACATGTCAGCACCATCCGTCAGCGCCTTAGCAACTTGTACCAGGCCATGCCCATAAGCGTCGGCTTTGACCACCGCCATCACACGACTACCACTGGCAATCGTTTTAATCGTATTCAGGTTATGGCGCAGTGCCGCCAGATCGATAATCGCTTTGGTTGAGCGCATAAAAATGCCTCTCTGTTAATAA
>JAPHRL010000076.1 GCA_026195755.1 Kangiella sp.
AAGTAAGCAGCGGCATTGGCCCATTGGGATATGAACAGAAGGGATAAACAGATTAGACTTGTCTTTAACATAAATAACTCCTTTTAATTTATGATGGAGAAAACACCATACTCCTTTACCCATAAAATCCTCAGACGCAGTTCAAAGATCCATAAAAAAGCCTCCAATCGGAGGCTTTCTAAATTCATAATTTGTCTAAAAAATTGCTTAAAGACTTTTCTTGAACTCGTCGGTCATCAGTTCGAAGTCTTCTTTGCCGACGCCGCAGTCCGGGCAGTACCAGTCTTCTGGCACATCTTCCCAACGGGTTCCGGGCGCGATGCCGTCTTCTTCCCAGCCTAGTTCTTCGTCATAAACAAAATCACACACCAGGCAACGGTATTTTCTATATTCCACCAGCTAAACCTCTCGAATCTCTGTCTATATGGGCTTTTCAGGCCCACATTGTAAGCATTTTGTGCGCAATTACTAGATGAAGCGCCAGAAAATGGCGCATAAACAGGGAGTTATAGGCCTTTAATTGGGTCTGCGAGGCGCAAAAATACACCAATTGGCTAACTTCATGTTAGAATTGCGCCAACTTAAAAGTCATAACAAACATTTGGGTGCACGCATGGTTTTTCAAGGCCAACATATTCTCTCTATTGACCAATTAGACCGCGAGGCGGTTGAGCGAATCCTTCAAGTTGCTGATTTAATGCACCCTTACGTGGCTCGCGAGAAAAGCTGCCGTGTTCTTGATGGCGCAGTGCTTGCCAATATGTTCTTCGAGCCAAGTACGCGCACTCGCATCAGCTTCGGCACAGCCTTTAATTTGCTTGGCGGTCATGTCCGCGAAACCGTTGGCATGTCGACCTCATCTCTGGCCAAAGGCGAATCTCTGTACGATACAGCGCAGGTATTATCGACTTATGCGGACGTGGTTGCGATGCGCCATCCGCAAGCGGGCTCGGTAGCTGAATTTGCTGCTGGCAGTAAAATCCCGGTGATTAATGGCGGCGATGGCCCCAATGAACACCCGACCCAAGCCCTGCTTGATATTTACACCATATTCAATGAGCTGAACCGTATTCATAAAGGCACCGAGAATCTGCGCATCGCCATGATGGGCGATTTGAAAAACGGTCGCACGGTGCACTCGCTAACCCAACTGCTGTGCGTCTTCCCGAATGTGGATTTCACCTTCGTCGCGCCCAATGCACTGGCGATGCCGGAAAAAGTACTGGCGGTTTGCGATAAGTACAATCATCGCGTAACGATAACCGACAGCCTTGACGATGGCCTACACAGCCAGGATGTGATTTATCAGACACGCATTCAGGAAGAGCGCTTCGAGACACAACGCGAAGCGGATTTATACCGCGGCAAATACCGCCTCAATCAATCGCTTTATGAAAAATTCTGCGACCCGAACACCATCATCATGCATCCGCTGCCACGCGACTCACGTCCTGAAGCCAATGAGCTCAGCAATGACATGAATGACAATCCCAATCTGGCAATCTTCCGCCAGGCTTATTTCGGCGTCAAAGTGCGCATGGCCTTGTTCGCGTTAGTACTGGGCGTCGAAGACAAGCTCAGCCAACACGAAGCTCCTGTCAGCTGGCACTCGAACAAACTTTAATTCGTTTCTCAATTTTCATACCAAATTATCGGAATTTTTATGACCGCATCAGATCAATTATTTAATCGCGCCAAACAGCACATTCCTGGTGGCGTTAACTCTCCTGTTCGTGCCTTCAACGGCGTTGGTGGCACTCCGATTTTCTTCAAGTCTGCGAACGGTGCCTACTTCACCTCAGTCGACAATAAACATTACATCGATTACGTTGGCTCATGGGGGCCAATGATTCTTGGCCACAATCACCCGGCGATTTTAGAAGCGGTGATTAAAGCGGCTGAAAAAGGTTTGAGCTACGGTGCGCCTACCGAAGTCGAAGCGGAAATGGCGGAAAAGATCTGCGAATTGATTCCATCGATTGAAATGGTGCGCATGGTTAACTCGGGCACCGAAGCGACCATGAGCGCGATTCGTCTGGCACGCGGTTACACCCGCCGCGACAAGATCATAAAATTTGAAGGCTGCTATCACGGCCATGCTGACTGCCTATTAGTGAAGGCAGGTTCTGGCGCATTAACTTTAGGTGAGCCAACTTCACCGGGCGTTCCAGCGGACTTTGCCAAGCATACCTTAACCGCGGAGTTTAATAACCTTGATAGCGTCAAAGCACTATTGTCAGAGTTTGGTGAAGACGTGGCCTGTATTATCGTCGAGCCAATCGCCGGTAACATGAACTGCATTCCACCGGTTCCGGGCTTCCTCGAAGGCCTGCGTGAACTGTGCGACCAACACGGCGCCGTATTAATTTTCGACGAAGTCATGACCGGTTTCAGAATGGGCATTGATGGCGCGCAAGGTTATTACAACATCAAACCCGACATGACCTGTTTAGGCAAAGTCATCGGCGGCGGAATGCCCGTGGGCGCCTTCGGTGGTAAAAAAGAAATCTTCGAACAGCTGGCGCCGCTCGGCCCCGTCTATCAGGCAGGCACTTTATCAGGCAACCCAGTAGCCATGGCTGCAGGCTTAGCCGCCTTGAACGAATTATCAAAGCCAGGCTTTTACCAGCCACTGTTTGATTACACCGAGAAATTGGTAGACGGCATGCGCGCCATTGCCCACGAAGTAAGCATCCCATTCACCACAAACCATGTCGGCTCCATGTTCGGCTTCTTCTTCAACGACGCCGAAACTGTCACCAGCTACCAACAAGTAGCCAGCGGTGATCTTGAACGCTTCAAAAAGTTCTACCACGCCATGCTAGATCAACACATCTACCTGGCACCGTCAGCATTCGAAGCAGGCTTCGTCTCCGCTGCTCATGGTGAAAAAGAGCTTGAGCTGACATTGAATGCAATGAGAAAAGCGTTAGTTTAAGACCCAAAAAAAATCCCGCAGCAATGCGGGATTTTTCTTTAATCACTGTTTATTTCAAGCAACTCTTCTCCCTGCTCACCTAGTATGCAATAAAAGCCAATAGTATAAATATCCGTACCCTTTATGACTTACCATTCGCTAGATTGATGAATAGGAACATGCATTACCACACTAGAACTAGAATCAAGAAGATTTAAATTGATTTGAAAAACTTTCGAGTGAATGCCAGCTGGATCTGTTGTCACTTCATGATGCGAAGAAACCAAATCTGTCTCTAATTGGTAGCAGCCTTCCTTCGCGTTAATAGCAATAGATTCATAGTGTGTACCATTTTTGTATATTCGCAGATGAACCTGCATGTAGTAATTTTTATTCATTTTTAATTAATTGTATTTTAATAACCGTAGGGTGCGTCGTGACGCAGATCCTGCCCTAGGGGTACCGCTCTTATAACCTGCAATCTACCACCAAACTTAAACCTCACCAAATCTGCCTTCAAGTTCACCACACCCCGCCCAATCAATCGGAAACAACCCTCGTTTCACATCACGATGAAATGTTGAATAAGGCCAGTCTCTTACCCTTTTAACCCATTGATGCTTCACAGGATTGATATAACAATAATGGATATGGTTTATATAATCTTCTTCATCGCGTATTTGATGCTCCCAAAACCGTCTTTGCCACAAACCTTTTTCATTGCGGGTTAATCTTGAAAGATGTTCGGTAGTATTGAGATTAAGCCGCTTGGTAAAACCTTCTTTAATTAACCTTAATCGACTTGAATAATCGTCATCATTTTGCGGTAAGGTCATCACCATATGAAAGTGATCCGGTAATATAACCAAGGCATCAAGTTTGAAAGGAAGTTTCTTTTTAACGGGATTGAACGATTGGCGAAGTTCGTTGATGTAGAGTGTTAATAAACCCTCATTACGATTTAATGTATTGACGGTAAAGAAATAGGTACCTCCCTTCACCTTTGCTCTTCGATAGTTCGGCATCCATGCCCTCCTTGAATTCAATGGTGCGTCACGACGCACCCTACTTTAGTCACAAAAAATAAGAAATGCCAGACCAATAGATACCAACAACATAAAAACTGCAACTGTATATAAAAATAATATTAACACACCTATTTCAGGTGCAACATCTAACCCAAGTTTATCTCTTATTTTAAACACATCATTTCTTGAAACTTTTGCCAAGCTCGCTCCTATAATAAACAAAGCTGAGAGTGCCAAGCTCATTATAAGAGGAAACAAAAGTGACCACTTTACTAAAGGAAGAGTTGAATTTGTAAAGTAAAATGAAAGTATTGCACCTGTCACCAAATAGTAAAATGCATTGATCTTAACAACCAAATCCAAATAACTTTTATACAAATCAACATTCATCTGATATTGCCGCCACAAAACCTCTGACTCACCAAACCGATTAAAATCCCCCTCAAAATATGCTTAAATGCTTCTTTTTACAGAATTCGATGATTTCCTATGATGAATTTAGACTTAACGGGTAAAAGTGCTTTGGTTTGTGGTTCGAGTCAGGGCATGGGTAAGGCGATTGCGGAGCAGTTGGCGTCGCAGGGTGCGTCGGTGATTCTTCTGGCGCGGAATAAGGCGAAGCTTGAGGCGGTGCGCGATGGGCTGGATACATCCAAAGGTCAGAAGCACGCGGTTCTGGTGGCGGATTTTGCTTATCCTGAGCAGGTTAAGGCGACTGTTTCGGAGTTTTTAAAGCATGGTCAATTGGTTGAGATTCTGGTTAATAATACGGGCGGTCCTGCGCCGGGTCCTGCTAACGCGGCGGATACGGATGATTTTCTGGCGGCTTTCAACCAGCACCTAATCTGTAATCATGAGTTGATGAAGCTGTTAACGCCGGGTATGAAGGAAGCGGCTTATGGGCGTATCATCAATGTGATTTCTACTTCGGTTAAGCAGCCTTTGCACGGCCTTGGTGTGTCGAACACGGTGCGCGGTGCGGTAGCGAACTGGGCGAAGACTTTAGCTAATGAGCTGGGCCAGTTTAATATCACGGTTAATAATGTGTTACCGGGCGCGACCAATACGGTTCGTTTGGAGGCCATTATTCAAAACAAGGCGAACAAGCAAGGCGTTTCCATCGAGGAGATGGAAGAGGAAGAAAAGTCGATCATTCCGATGCGCCGTTTCGGTGAACCGGAAGAGTTCGCCAATGCAGTCGCTTTTTTAGCTTCGCCCGCGGCGGCTTATATTACCGGTATTAATTTGCCGGTAGATGGCGGACGCACCAGCTGTCTGTAATCAGCACTAGAGAACCACTATGCAAATCATCAAGAACTACGTTAATGGCCAGTTGCTCGATCCTTTTGCCGGTCAGTACATTGATAATGTTGAACCGGCTACTGGGCAGGTCTACAGCAAAATCCCTAACTCGGATGAGCATGATTTAGAGCAAGCAGTTGTTGCCGCAGAACATGCACAAAAGGGCTGGGCCAATACTCCGCTGGAGAATCGCGCGGAAATATTGTGTCGTCTGGCGGATATCATCGACGCCAACGCTGACATGTTGGCGCAAGCTGAAGCCATTGATAACGGCAAGCCGATTACTTTGGCTAAGAACGTTGATATTTATCGCGCCTCGGCCAACATTCGCTTTTTTGCTCACGCCATTACTCAGTTCTCCAGCGAAAGTCATGCCATGGAAGATGTGGCGATTAACTATACCCTGCGCGATCCGATTGGCGTTGTCGGTTGTATCTCTCCCTGGAATTTACCGTTGTATTTATTCACCTGGAAAATCGCGCCAGCATTGGCCAGCGGTAACGCCGTTATTGCCAAGCCATCAGAAATCACACCAATGACCGCGTTTCTGTTTTCCAAGCTGTGCGTTGAAGCAGGCTTGCCCGATGGTGTGCTGAATATTCTGCACGGCACCGGCCCAAGCATTGGCGGCCCACTGACTACGCATCCGAAAATCAAAGCGATCAGCTTTACCGGCGGTACGGCAACTGGCGCACAAATCACCAAAGTCACTGCCGGTATGTTCAAAAAGTTATCGCTGGAATTGGGCGGCAAGAATCCAACCTTGGTCTTTGCCGATTGCGACTTTGACGATACGGTTACTAATGTGGTTCGGGCAGCATTTTCGAATCAAGGGCAGATTTGTTTATGCGGTTCGCGAATTTATATTGAGCGACCAATTTACGATAAGTTCAAGCAAGCTTTCGTTGAGAAAGTAAAACAAATCAAGATTGGCGATCCGCTAGAAGCTGACACCCAACATGGCGCGCTGGTTTCTAAAGCGCACATGGAAAAAGTACTATCCTACATTGAACTGGCGCAGGAAGAAGGCGGTACTGTGTTAACCGGCGGCAATCAGGTGACATTAGAAGGTCGTTGCGAAAATGGTTACTTTGTTGAGCCGACCGTTATCGAAGGCTTAACCAATCATTGCCGTACTAACCAGGAAGAAATTTTTGGCCCAGTCTGCACCATCATGCCATTTGATACAGACGACGAAGCCATCATGCTCGCCAATGGCACTGAATACGGTTTAGCCTCCAGCGTCTGGACCAACGACCTCAAGCGTGCGCACCGCGTCGCCAAAGAAATTGAAGCGGGCATCGTCTGGATCAACTGCTGGTTACTGCGCGATCTGCGCACGCCATTCGGTGGCGTCAAAAGCTCTGGCGTTGGCCGTGAAGGTGGATTGGAAGCATTACGCTTTTTCACCGAAGCCAAGAATGTGTGTGTGAAGTATCGGTAGCAAGCACTCTAGCTTGTCATTCCGGCCTCCGAGCCGAGACAAAATCGTCTGGAACGATTTTGAATGGCGAAGCCAGCCCAAAGGGAAAAATACAGGGATGTATTTTGTAATCCAGTGTCTTTTCTTTGGTGAGCCTATGCTCAACACTAAGGTAAAAAGCAGATCCTGATTTTCATCAGGATGACAAAACATTAAGTTGGTGGCATGGATGACTGTGTGGTGCACACAAGATGTGCAGTGGTAGGCTGGTGATGCACCCTTAGGGCAGGATCAGCATGTCGGATACATCGCCAGCCTACGGCAATTCCAATAAACAAAAAAAGGCGGCCACATTGGGCCGCCCCTACCTACTTTTCGATAATTAATTCACGCGAATCGGAATGTAGGTTGCGTTGTTGCTTTCTTCTACTTCAGCGATGGTGTTGTTTGGATCTAACAAGCCGCCTAAGAAGTAGTTCTGGCCTGAGTTCAACGTTGATGGAATGGTTACCGTTCTGGTTGAAGTATAGACGCTACCTTCTGGTTGCAGTGCAAATGACGTGCTTGCAATCAGAGTATCAGCGGTGCTGATGAAGTTATTGGTTGAAACATAGTAGTAAATCGTTGGTGCCTGACCTGATTCACCATTATTTTCGTAAGTTAACTCCATACGCACTTGCTGGCCCTTGCTGACGTTGTAGCGACGTTCGCCATTAACAAAACTGTATGGCAATTCTACGCCAGAGGTGTTGTACAGCTTAGTGCGAATGTGCGAGCTGTAAGCGCCACTTGCGCCGCTGTATTTCCAATGGACTAAACCGACGTCCTGGACATTACCCGCATTGTTTCCATACAGCTGACGCAGACCGTAGTTGGCATCTTCGCCCATGTAGGCTAAGGCATAGACGTAGTTACGGTGGATGTGATCCCAGTCCTGGCCCATGATGCTGTAGCGACCATTTTCATGACCTAGACCTGCGCCATGACCGAACTCATGCAACGCAGTTGTTTTGAATGGGCGTTCAGCACCACCGTACGGAATCATGTCTTCAGCACGTCCACGAATTCCGTATTCGTCACCTGGTGTATAGTTAACGGTGTTTTTGAATACGATGTCAGCTTCCGTGATATTGTTGCTCCAACCAAAGAACCAGCTGCATGAACTCCAGGTGTAAGCGACTGCTGGAGCACTGATGCTGCTTGACCACCAGACTTCATTCTGGCCATTATTCAGGCCCACCGAAGGGTCGTCATATTGCATGGTAAAGCGGATCTTACTGGGGTTTTTATTGAACTGAGTTATCACATGGCCCAATGCTGTTCGATATAAACCTGTTGTTGAAAAACTTACAGCACTGGCTCTAAACGTGACATTATTGGTGTTCCATTTTTTGTATACACCATTACATGATGTATCCAAAGTTGCTGCTTGCGTTTCCATTCCTAAAAACGATGCAGCGATTACGCTAGAGATTAAAATTAATTTCTTCATTGTACTTCCTCCGTGAAGTAGTGATTATTGATGGTCGACATCATCGATGATGTCTTGAGCGGACTGCTTAGCTCGCGCTGGAACAGATGGTTCTGGCATAGCCGCGGGAATCGCCGCCGAGAATCTTTGCGCAATATTCGCGCTTTTGATTTCTTTAGCTGGCTTACCTTTCATAGCAGACTGAACCGCTTTCTTGAACTGCTGTACCGATGCACCTTTTGCTTGAGCTTGCGCTGGTAAAGTCTTACCGGCAATCTCGCCTTGTTCATCATCCATGGCTACCGGACGTTGCGTACGCTCAGCAGATTTGCCGATTTGCACCGGTTTGCCGCTTTCGGTAAATACTTCGCCGCTTTTCACTTTGAAGAAGCCTTCTGAACAGCGAACCAATGGGCATTGACCATCGCTTTTTTCAGCAATCATCAGAATGTTCTCTTCGCCAAGATTGAACTCAGGAACATTCGACACCTCAAGAACATCGTACTGAGTGTCGCTGATTTTTTTGATACCGCCAATAAAGCGTAGCGTTACTTGACGACCTTTTTGCAGACCCTGCACATCATCTTCAATCTGGTAGGTTACGAACGTATGAGGAATGCCTTCAACAGAATCCTTGTAGTCAATTTTCATGACTTTTCCCTGGACAATGCTTTGGGCTTCTTTGGCTAATGATTCAATTCCTTTTGAGTCATTCATAGATGCCATGGTGGGTAGTGAGGCAAATGTTAGCGCAGAAACCACTGCACCCAACACTGCACATTTTTTTGTAGTTAGGTAACTTTTTTTCATAAAACTTACTCCTTGTTGATTGATCGCTTATTCCATATAAGCAGGAGTTATATTATGAATTTCGAGAGTCTTGACAAGATGCAATATCTTGTAACTCATTGATTTTCATATTTGCATTGGATTTTTGATGTGTTTTCAGCGATTGCAGGTTCAATTGTAAGATATGTCTTACACACCAACGGCTGATTTTCCGTGGCTTAGAATATTACAAAGAGCAGATTCCGGCTCGTAGGCCGGAATGACAATACGTTGGGATGACGATGAGATGCATGAAAGATGATAATAGTAGGCTGGTGATGTACCCCTAGGGCAAGATAACAGATAAAAAAGGGCGGCCAGATTGGGCCGCCCCTACCATCCGCTTACTCGCTCTTTAGTGCTTCGGTTTCTTGCTTTCAATCCAGGCATCAATTTTGTCATTGAGCACCGACATTGGAACAGCACCACCGAGTAATACCAGGTCATGGAACTCTTTAATATCAAATGCTTCACCGAGTTCTTCTTTAGCTTTTTCACGTTGCTCTACAATATTCAGCATACCGAGCTTATAACCCAGTGCTTGGCCGGGCCATACCATGTAGCGTTCGATTTCTGAAACAACGCTGGATTGGGCTGTGCCAGTTTTTTCAGCCATGTATTTAATCGCCTGTTCGCGTGTCCACTTCTTGTGATGTAGGCCAGTATCAACAACCAATCTTACGGCGCGGAACAACTCCGCCTTCAACCGCCCTAAATCACCATAAGGATCACCTTTATACATGCCCATTTCCCAGGCGACTAACTCTGAGTATAAAGCCCAGCCTTCCACATAGGCATTATAAGGAGCGATTCGACGAATCAGGGGCAGACTTTCTTGCGCCATGTTTAATGCGATCTGCCA
>JAPHRL010000244.1 GCA_026195755.1 Kangiella sp.
GCGATTATCATCTCTACGATGTTCAAAGCGATTATCGCGATTATGGCGTTGCTCAAAACGATTTGCATCATGACGCTTTTCAACGGCATTACTGCGTGCCTGATTAGACTGAGGACCTTTGTGCTCTTTGGCAAAACCAACTTGAGACAGACCCAGGCCCAATGTCATGATCAGTGCTGTGGTTATCATTTTATTCATGGATAACTCCTTAGGATTCACTATAATACCAACTGAATGGATATTGGGCGCTGAAGGCTCAATAACGTTCATTAGTCACAACTTTACTGCCTGTAAACTGAATTGTTACTGAATACCCGAAGAAAATCGCATAAGGATACTGCTTTGAAAATCAAAACATGTGAAATCAAAGACTTAGACCAGCTTGTACCTGCTTTCGATAGTTACCGCCAACGCTATAAACAACCCTCTGAGCCACAAAAAATAGAGCAGTTTTTGCGACAAATGCTGGAACAAGAAACTTCCGTGATTTTACTTTCTTATGAGAGCGATGAGCTGACTGGCTTTGCTCAGCTGTACCCGTCATATTCCAGTATTGGGCTTGCACCCATTTGGACGTTAAATGATTTCTATGTGTTTGGTGGGACCGGCCGCAAGCAAACTGCAGAGGCTTTACTAAATAGGGCAAAAGATTTGTGCGAAGAAACGAATGCGATTCGGATCGAAGTAACTACCCGCAAAGAAAACCATCGCCTGCATAAAATATATCGTGAATTTGGTTTTGAAAAAGACTTTAAATATGATTATTACTTCCTGCGTATTGATGAGCAGGACATTGCTTCGAAAATGCTGAAATAGTGTTTTATGGCTGTTAATTAAACCAGTCTTTAGTCGACAATAGTATTGGCCCAGCTTCTGCGTTGCCATAGCCAGATAAAGGCGCCTGTTTGCAGAACTCGGTAGGCAGCGTAGGCGAACCAGATGGTCAAGAAGCCAAAACCGAAATAGGGACCAAGCAACCAGGCTACCGGCAAGAAGAGTAGCCATTGTGACAAGAGGGAAACATACATCGGTGGCTTAGTATAACCAGCGCCATTCAGTGCATTCATGAACACTAAGCCCATCGCATCAATGATGATAATGCCCGCGGAAAGTTTAAATGGCCAGTGGGCAATCTCAAGTGCTGTCTGTTCTGTCAAGAATATGCTCATAATCGGGTCGGTAAATATAAAGAACAGGGTTGCAAGGCTGATGGCGAAGATTAAAGCCATCTTGGCCACATCCCATCCCCACAAATAGGCATCCTTTGGATCCTGCCTGCCTAGTGCCTGACCGACCAAGGTCGCCGCACCAATGCCCAGTGCAATACAGGGTAAAATAGCCACCAGCATGACGTTAGTGATGGCGTTTGCGGCAGCAAGCTGGTGTGTCCCGACCATACCAATAATCCAGAACAGGGCAGTGAAGCCTCCAGCAAAGAATAATTGATGGATAGAGGACGGAAATGAAATTCTGAAAATGGATTTTATGGTTGCCCAGGCCGCTAATCGCTCCATGTAACCAAATTGCCTGGTGTGTTTAGTCGCTAAAATATGGTAATAAACGGAACCAAGCGCCAACGAAATACTGGTGCCGATACCTGCTCCTAATGTACCCAGTTCGGGCATGCCAAAGTTACCAAAAATCAAAGTGTAGTTAAGCAGGATGTTCAGCGAATGCATGACCAGCAAGGTGCGTAGGTAATATCCCGTTTGCTTAATGGCGCTCCAGTAACTGCGATAACTGAAGTTCAGTCCTATCGCTAAAATTCCAGCAAAGCGCGCCTGCAAATAAGGAATACCCTCTTCCAATAGCTCAGGGTCGTTATTGAGCAAGCTTAGGATATCAGGGGCAAGAAAGAATAAAATAATACTGGTAGGCAGGGCCAATAGACCAATGATTAATAAAGCGGCATTGAGCGGATAGGCGGCCTCGCTTTGTCGACCTTCACCCATGCGGCGCGACACCATGGCCTGAACACCTGCGGCAAAACCAATAAAAAAGGCCACCGCCATAAAATTGATGAAGCCCGCTATACCTACCGCTGCAATCGCAGCACTCCCCTGAGTACCTACCATGGCGGCATCGACCAGATTCAAAATATTCTGCGAGATCATGCCACCGACAATCGGCAAAGAGATCTGGAGAACTTGTTGTGAACGGTCTTTATTGAGCAAAAGGAATGTCCGAGCGCAGTAACATTTTATGATGCGCATTGTATCAGGTATTGCTTAAAGGGCTAGGGCTTGTTTGGAGTAGAGGCAGAATATGGTACGGATTTAGAAGCTGCATCCGTGCAGTTTAAATTCTTAGTCTGGGCTTTTACGTAACCAGCGAACATTATCGATAACTTCATCGAAAAAGCCTCTCAGTGTTTCACCACTCATGCTGTAGGGGTTGAAATTGGCATCGGAGGAATATTTTAGAAACAGCTGTTTATTATCGTCAGTACGAGTAATCAGTCCCATTGACCATTCACTGAATTGGCGTGCGGTGATTTCCCGATAATCAAGGATCGCGGGATCTTTATGGCGCTGATCTTGCAGGATTTTGTGATAGATACGGTTAACGGTATTGCGGTCGCCTTCCAGAATTTGCAGAAAAATACCGTTTGAAAGGCATAATGCGCCGGTAACGCCATCCGCCTGATTGTTGGTTTGAGAATGTTTAAGGATATTCTTGATATCATCGGAACCCAGGGTTTTACTAATTCGGCTGGCATAGGTTAGTTGCACAAGCATGGTCATCTCCTCGTTGTTTTAAATGAGGCTAGTGAGCTTAAAGTGAGCTTAATAGGCTTTAAACTTTAATCGCGTACAGATGAAGAGATTGTGAAGACTTAGGAAGCATCCTTTTTGACCATGCTTTTCCAGACATGATCCCCTGCGAGGCTGTGTACTATAACGGCACCAATATGCAGGATAAGGAATAGCGGGATCAGAGCTTCGCCAATTTCATGGCCTTCTTCAACGGCCTCAAAAACTGCGGAACCTGTGCTGTTTTGCAGCAGAAAGATTAAAGTGCCGGAAACCGCCATCCATAAAAATAACAGTAAGCCTGTAAATTGTACAAGTCCGGCAATACCTTCATGCATCTTTCTGTGCGGCAGTTTAAATCGGACCAGTTGCCCAATATCCTGTGCGGCCAGTCGCCATTGATGCTTATTAAAGATGGTCCAACCCGTGAAGCTGAGTTTTCCACGAGTAAATATGCCAGCGCCAAAGCGAGTCAGAACAAACACCAGCACCGCAAGGCCTAAATAAAGGTGCAACAGGTAACCATTGGTATTAAAGCCATCATCGGCATTTTCGCCGGTTAGCCAGGCAGCGATACCAAACAAAGCTAATCCCCAGTGGATTAATTGAGAGCGGCGAGAGTAGACTTCTGTTTTCATGGAACGGCTCCATTGAATTAATGTAACTCCAATCTAGGAGCTATAGTTCAATATAACAATGGGCATCTGTAGGTGGCTTGATCCAGCTCAAGCAGGGGTTACAGACAAATGTACTGACTGTGCATTTGTCTGTAATTGGATAAATTAAGAGGTTCTTACAATATTCCCTTTGCTATCAACTTGGATGCGGACTGACTTATGGCAATTGCGACAGGTTCCAACACCAGCTCCACTTCTAGATACCCCCGTTTTAAAGGTAGAAACAGACCCGCATTTTGGGCATGGAATAGTAAAGGTTGCAGACATAACAAGCTCCAATTTTGTTGTTTTTCAGAATAAGGTTATAAATGTGTCGAATTTTTTAACACTTTTAAAATATAGCCAACTTCTTGAGTGCGTGCAAATTTTTATCAGCTTGTCAGCTCGTTAGGTTTTAGCAAGACACCAAACATCTATGCGTTCCACACCATGTTTTAAGCACTGCTTTGAAGCTTCTTGAATGGTGGAGCCGGTGGTAACTACGTCATCGATCAGTGCTATATGTTGAGGAAGTTTCTGTGTAACGCTAAACGCGTGCTTGAGATTTTTGCGACGTTCGATTGCTTTGAGCCCGATCTGGTGTGGGGTGTCTTTAACGCGAAGCAGTACATGGTCGAGTAGTGGCACTTGCAGTTTGCGAGTCAGATGTTTGGCAATCAACTGTGATTGATTAAAGCCCCGTTCACGCAGACGGTTTGAATGTAGCGGGATCGGCACTATCGCTTGAGGAAGATCTTTATCCTCATAGTGATTGTTGATTTCTTCGATCAGTAAATTGCTGAAACTGCGGATGTGATGAAGTTGCTTTTCGAACTTCATTTCGCTGATGGCATGACTGACCGGGAACTCATAATGAGTCGCAGCGATTAGCTTCTGGTAGCGTGGCGGCTTCTTCAGGCATTGACCACAAGTAGCGGCAAAAGGTTGCTTGCCCAGGCTGTTACCACATTGCTGGCAGTATTGGCCCTGACGTTGCACCGCTGATAAACAGGGCTCACAAAAGCCTAAATGTTCAGCGTTTAAGCCACATAGGGAGCAGTTGCCGTTAAATTGCGGAGCATTCTCGCGAACGATAGAAAATAGATTGTAAACCATAATTCCCTTTATTTGGTTGACAGTGAGTGATGAAACCGTAAACTTCACGCTATTCTTCCTGAATCTTGCTGCGCGCGAAGCCATAGACTATAAGGGTTTTTAAAACAATGAGCAATCACAAAAACGGTCAAACATTAAACAGTTTGGAAAAGTTGAATAGCGGTCAAGTTCGTCATGACTGGACTGTGGCGGAAATCGAGGCGATTTATAATCAGCCTTTCAATGACTTACTGTTCGCTGCACAGAACATTCATCGTCAATATTTCGATCCGAATCAGGTGCAAACCAGCACATTATTGAGTATTAAAACCGGTGCTTGCCCAGAAGATTGCGCCTATTGCCCGCAGTCAGGTCACTATAATACTGGCTTGTCCAAAGAGCAGTTGATGGCGGTTGAAGAAGTGATCAGCAAAGCGCAACAGGCTAAAAAGAATGGTGCGACCCGTTTTTGTATGGGCGCAGCCTGGCGCTCACCACGTGAAAAAGATTTAGATGTGGTGCTGGAAATGGTTCGGCAGGTCAAAGATTTGGGGCTGGAAACCTGTGTCACGCTGGGTATGTTGACCGATGAACAGGCGCAGAAATTGGGCGAAGCGGGTCTGGATTACTATAACCATAACCTTGATACTTCTCCTGAGTATTACCAACAGATTATTACCACTCGTACCTACAAGAACCGTCTGGATACTTTGCAGAATGTGCGTGATGCCGGAATCAATGTGTGTAGCGGCGGCA
>JAPHRL010000054.1 GCA_026195755.1 Kangiella sp.
AATGATGCTCAAGTTGAACAGGCTCAGGCTTCTACGGCAAAAGCAGAAGCTTCAACTGAACAGCAAAAGCCTCAAGCAACACAAGCTCAGAATGAGTCAGTTGCAACCAAGCTTGATGCTGAGACGGTTGAGCCATTTGTTAACCAGGACATCGAAACTGGCAAACCAGAAACGGCTGCCAGCGAAGAAGCCAAGCCTGAAGAGAGCAAGTCAGAAGAAGCTAAGCCGCAAGTACAAATAACTGAAAGCAACGAGAAACCAACAGCGAAAGCTGATGATGTTGCAACCGAAGTTGTTAAACAACCAGCTAAGCCGCATGTAGCGACTCATGCTTCGGCACCAATGGCAAAAGCTGTTAATCACGAGTCAGTCGTATCAGCAGACTTCGCACCAAAGCCTTATCAGTTCTCTGAAAGTGATGTGATTACAACTGATATTGAAGACACCAGTGACAAACACAGTAATAGTCCAGCAGCAAAGACAAGTTCACTGAACTAAACGTATTGCTTGGTTGCAATTGCTAATAAAAAAGGAGGCTTAATCGCCTCCTTTTTTTATTTGTATCTGTACGGTTATCTATTGAGATAATTATCCATTAAGGTTTCAATCGGAGCATATCCTGCTCTATGACACCTTTTTCCTTTTTGATGTAGAAAACTGCACCATAATCTGACTCGTCTAATTGCACGTAGGTATTAGCTGGTAGCGACTGACCGGAAAAAGAAACTTCAAAGGTGCCGCCAAGCGCTGTAACTATCGCTGGAGCTGTATTTGAATGACCAACGATGACAACAGTCTTACCACAGTATTGAGTATTAATAACCTCAACCAAAGCCTGATTATCGCGCGGATCGTATAGATGAATATCAAAATCGTAACGTGCGGCGGATGGCTTTATTGTTTGCTTAGTACGCCGATAGTCCGTACTAAAACCAACATCAACATGAGCCATAAAGTCTGTGTCAGCTAATGCTAGCGCCATCTTATGACCAAGTTCGCTTAGCTCAGGATCTTTGCCGGTAACCTCTGCTTTTGGTAAATGACGCATGACAAAGACATTATAATTATCACATTGTGCCCCTTCGATCTCAGTAGTAGATTCGCTTGCATATAGCGAAGTACCAAATAATAAGCTTGAAGCAAAAGTGGTTATAACAAAGCTTTTCATGCTGACCTCTACAAATTATCCAGGAAAGATTGATCCAGTACTTCGACGCCCAACTCCTGCGCTTTCTTTAATTTACTCCCGGCGCTTGCTCCGGCAATTAAACCCGTTGTTTTGCTAGAAACTGAACCTGAAACTTTCGCGCCTAAAGCTTCCAGTTTCGCTTTAGCTTCAGGACGACTTATGCCTTCTAAAGTACCCGTGATAACATAAGTCTTACCTTTCAATGGTAATTCATCATCGGATTTCTTTTCGATATCTGGCCAGTTTACGCCCAGTCCCTTTAACTCTTCAATCTGCTCGAGGTTTTCTACATTATCAAAGAAAGCTCGAATATGATGTGCGACAATCGGACCAACATCTGGAACCGATTCCAGCTCCTCCTGACTGGCTTTGATAATGGCATCTAGAGTTAAAAAATGATGCGCTATATTTTTTGCGGTGACTTCACCGACTTCTCGAATACCTAATGAATATAAAAACTTTGGAAGTGTAGTATTTTTACTGTGTTCTAAAGCTTCGATTAAATTCTCAGAAGATTTTTCACCCATACGATCAAGAGATGCAATATCGCTAGCTTCCAACCGATAAAGATCACTGATGCTTTGAACCATGCCTTTATCAGCGAAAATTTCAACCAACTTATCGCCTAGGCCGTCAATATCCATCGCTTTGCGTGAAGCAAAATGCTTAATGGATTCTTTTCGTTGAGCTGAACAAATCAGTCCACCAGTGCATCGAATGGCTGCTTCCCCTTCAGTCCTTTCTACTGGAGAATTGCACACTGGGCAATGTTCCGGCGTTAAAATGATTTCAGCTTTAGCAGGACGTTTTTCAAGAATGACACTAACAACTTGAGGAATAACGTCTCCAGCACGACGAATGATAACAGTATCGCCAATTCGTGCATCCAGACGTGCGATTTCATCCATGTTATGTAAAGTCGCATTGCTGACAGTTACTCCGCCAACGGAAACTGGCTCTAATCGCGCCACCGGCGTCAAAGCGCCAGTGCGACCGACCTGGAAATCTACGCCAATTAACTGAGTCATTTCTTC
>JAPHRL010000029.1 GCA_026195755.1 Kangiella sp.
ACAGATTCTTCATCATCATAAATCGCAAAATATGCCTGCTCATTGCGTAATATCTGATGAGGCCCCTCTGACAAGCCATCCAACAAAGCCTGTGGCACATCGCCGACCGGCTCCGGTTTTCGATTCGGAAAACTCATATCAATAATTCCATCCAACTGCTTACTCACAATCAGGTCACCCACCGCAGACGCACTGAAAGTGACCTCTGTTAATTCATCATTTTTGAGGAACACCACAAAGGCGGAAGCCATGGTCGCATGACCACAAAAATCAATCTCGGTTAAAGGCGAAAACCAACGAATCTTATAATGATTATTTTGGACAGGTTTAAGAAAAGCCGTTTCTGAAAGATTATTCTCAGCAGCAATCGACAACATTAAATCATCATCAAGCCACTCATCAGTCATAACCACCGCCGCAGCATTGCCTTTAAATAATTCATCGGTAAAGGCATCAACCACATGCATCTCGACAGTCATATAATTCCTCTTATGTATAAGATAACCACTTATGTAGGGTGCGTCGTGACGCACCATTGAACAACCTTTGAACTTTAACGGTGCGTCACGACGCACCCTACTGCTATAAATCACTTACCTAAATTTGCTCTGGGAAGTAATCCTTATTTAAATTTTGTTCCTCAGCAAGCATCTGATTTCTTCGTGCCATTGTTTCATGCCAATCCTGCGCCTCACGATCTTTGAAAAAGTTTGCATTTGGCGCCAATTGCTCTACCGCCGCCTCAACTTCATCAAGAGTAACTCGAAAAAACTCTTTTCTCATATTCGCCATATTTACTCGACGATCCTCAAACTCATTATGTAGTGCCGCCTCTAGAGATGGTGCTTCCTCACTATATATCATTGCATGAGTGTCAAATGTAAACGGCACACTTGCATCTCCAAGTTCACGGACACGATCATCTGGATCTATCCTACGTGTGAGACCTATTTTTACAACATCCTCTCCAAATGAGCCTACATTTGAAATAATATATACATAACCCGAACGTGTTATCTGAGCCATGGCTCTTGCTCGTTCGCTCTGTTCATGAGCTTCAGCTAATCTATCCTCCAACTCTTTTATTTTTTCCTTAAGGGCCTCATTAGCTATATTTGAGCCAGCCTCATCACGAGCCTTTGCCAACATTTTCTGATATTCTTTTTCTTTTTTTTCTGCTTCTTTTACCTCTGCTAAGAGCCTTTTTTCTTCTCTTTCTTCCCTAGCTCGTTCAGCTCTTTCATCCCTCTCAATTTTTAACTGCTCTCGGTATTCATGAGTAAGGAAACGCTCTTCTAACTTCAAGTTAATGTACTCATCAGTAATTTCTATTCCCATAGATGCATTTGCTTTATTAATTGCCTCAGCTGACTTACGAATTCTTTTGTCCATTGCTTTAACATTATTCCAACGCGTATTTGCAATTGCAGCTTCGCATTCATTGTTAAAAGCCCTCATCGTCAAACGAACCTGCCGATTAATTAGGGTTTTACCTTTAGATAAACTATTATCTACAAGCCAATTTGTCGGACAGATAGTAGCTTTCTTATCTGAAAGCATCTTCTTTTGTTGTTGACGTACCTCTTTGATACTTTCTTTATATTTTTCGCTATCTTGGTAGTCAAAATGAGGTTCATAGACTCCAAGTTCAGCAAAGGCTATGCGTTCATCATATATCGACAACGTTTCCTTTAGACTTTTAAAAAGTATGTATTTCTCTTTATAGTTCGATCGTAACTCTGTTATTTTTTCTGAAATTTTAACAGCTTCTTTCCTTAGTCTGTCCATCTCATCTTCTTCAGATATTATATGTGCGAATCTATTTCTTTCAGTCTCAATAGCTTTGACATACTTTTCCCTTTCTTCATTGAGAAGGTTAATGTATTTCAGCTTTTGTTTTTTTATTGAGTACCGCCATATGAGACCTGTAACTACACAGGCAATAAGAATTATTATCAGGCCTATCCCTTGAGGATTCATAATTTTTTCTTGCAAATATTCCATTTTCACCCTCCTACATAACTTTCTTTAAACCACTACCCGATTTCTACCTTCACGCTTACCGACATATAACTTGTCGTCGGCGCGCGTTATCAGTGTATCTAGGTCATCTTCTTCATTCGCGACTGCGATACCTATGGTGACGCTTAGGCGCTGGTCACTCATGTTGCCTTCTAGCTTTATCGCGGCGACACTTTCTTTCAAGCGTTCTGCGATGGCTTGGGCTTCGCTTGCATTGGTGTTCGGCAACCCCACAACAAATTCTTCTCCGCCAAAGCGTCCAATAATATCGTTGGGTCGCAGTGACTGCTGACAAACCTCGACGATTTTAATCAAAATCAGATCGCCGTAGGTATGACCCCAGGTGTCATTAACGCGCTTAAAGTGATCGACATCTATCATGAACAGACTGAAGGGTGCTTTTTCAAATTGAGAGCGTTGCAGCAGGGCTTCGGCTCGTTTCATAAAATGCCCTCGGTTATCGACGCCTGTCAGCGCATCACTTTCAGCAGCCGTACGTAATCGTTCTTCCAAGGACTTTCGATGCGTTATTTCTTTTTCCAGATGTCGGTTTTGTTCACGCTCCTCGTTAAGTAGCGCAAATTGCTTGCGTTGCAGAAACTCTATCCTCAACAAAGCAGTGTAACCAACAATATTCGCCACCATTATCAAAAGCCCGATAGTTACCGTAGCTACGGGTGACAGTTCCGCAAAAACCACTGCTGCTGTTAAAAAACTGATACTTAAATACAGGCTCGCTAACGCTGCCACAGTAAGCAAATTGGGAATAAGTAGGTAAAATGCCATTATCGCCACCACGATTGCAGTGACTTGGGTGGAGAGACTTTCTGGGCGTAAGGGAACAATTAAAACAATACCGGTCGCGACTATCCACAGTGGCAAAGCATGCAACCAAACGTTTCGAGAATAACCGCCACTACGACCAATGATAAATGCTAAAATCAAACATGAGCTTACTACCATAATGCGCATGGTTAACAATAGATAATAGTCACGAGTTAATCCCAACAGGTTGTAGTCGGTTATCCCAAACATCCCAAATATTACCGCTACTACAATCAACCCAAAGCGAGATTCAAAGCGCACGCTTTTCTCAATAGAATCGCGGTATTTCAACTCATGGCTACGGTCACGAAACTGCCCCATTAACCAATGAATGTCGTTATTTTTATGCTCTTCCAAAGACATTTTCCTATCATTTAGCCAGTGACTTTATTAACGTCTTTTGAGATTTGGTATCTCTTATTCCGGCTTATAAAAAACCTCGAAGGTCCTGTTGTTCCTTCGAGGCTACTCAGTTAATGACCAATTTCATCTTCTGTAAATAAATAATCTTTCAATTGCTGGTCGAATTTTGGATCGCGACGACGAATCCATTCGAGAACCATAGCTGCATGCTCTTTTTCTTCATCGCGGTTATGGCGCAAGATTTGTTTTAGATCATTATCTTTGCAGCAATCAATGCGTTGGTTATACCAATCCACCGCTTCGAGTTCTTCCATTAGTGAGACAATTGCGCGATGCATATCTTTCGTTTCATCGGATAATTCTTCATAAGGTTCATGATAACCTTCGTTCGACATAGCGGACTCCTTTTATTTCATGCTACTTCTTACTTGAGTTTCGATAAGTTGTTGATGACTGATCTATATCTCTTTACCTGTAGCTTGTACCTATTACTCTTTATCTATAAAAAAGGCCTTCTCTCTCTGGCTGATAGACGATCTTATCAATATGCACTGTTAAGCTGCCTCCACCCGGTTTAGGCCATTCAATGTCATTACCTTCTTTCAAGCCTATCAAAGCGCTTCCCACTGGGGCTAAAATTGATATTTTATGTTTTGAACCGTCGGCATCTTTGGGATAGACCAAGGTATATTCAAATTCTTCGTGGGATGAAGCAACCTTG
>JAPHRL010000214.1 GCA_026195755.1 Kangiella sp.
AAGATGATTTCTGCGGCGTAGTCGACCTGCTGACCCGCAAGGCGTGGGTCTGGGACGACTCTGGCCAGCCTGAGAACTACACTCTGGAAGATGTGCCCGCCGACATGACCGACAAGGTCGAAGAGTGGCGTGAGAAGCTGATCGAGACTGCCGTTGAGCAGGACGACGACCTGATGGAAGCCTACCTGGAAGGCGAAGAGCCCTCCATTGAGGACATCAAGCGCTGCATCCGCAAGGGCACCATCGCACTGGACTTCTTCCCCACCTACTGTGGTTCTGCCTTCAAGAACAAGGGTATCCAGCTGGTACTCGACGCCGTGGTCGACTATCTGCCCAGCCCCACCGAGGTGAAGCCACAGCCTGAGGTTGACCTGGAAGGTAACGAGACCGGTAACTTCGCCATCGTTGATGCCGACAAGCCGTTCCGTGCCCTGGCATTCAAGATTATGGATGACCGCTTCGGTGCCCTCACCTTCACCCGTATCTACTTTTTTTATATTTATAAGGGGTACACCGTTATCTACACCTTCACCGGTAAGAACGAGCGCATCGGTCGTATCGTAGAGATGCACGCCGATGACCGTATCGAGCTTGATGGTGCACAGGCCGGTGACATCATCGCCCTGATCGGCCTGAAGAACACCCAGACCGGCCACACCCTGTGTGACCCGAAGAACCCGGCCACCCTTGAGCCGATGGTCTTCCCTGAGCCGGTTATCTCCATCGCGGTTGCCCCGAAAGATAAGGGTGGCGCGGAGAAGATGGGCATCGCTATCAACAAGATGATTGCCGAAGATCCCTCGTTCCGTGTTGAGACCGATGAGGACTCTGGCGAGACCATCCTGCGCGGTATGGGTGAGCTGCACCTCGACATCAAGATCGACATCCTCAAGCGCACCTTCGGTATCGACGTTAACGTCGGTAAGCCACAGGTTGCCTACCGCGAGAGCATCACCTCACGCATCGAAGACAGCTACACCCACAAGAAGCAGTCGGGTGGTTCGGGTCAGTTCGCCAAGATCGACTACATCATGGAGCCGGGCGAGCAGAACACCGGCTTTACCTTCGAGTCGACCGTTACCGGTGGTAACGTACCGCGCGAATTCTGGCCAGCTGTCGAAAAGGGCTTTAAGTCCATGATGGGTACCGGTGTACTGGCTGGCTTCCCGGTACTGGACGTTCACGTCAACCTGGTTGACGGTGGCTTCCACGCCGTTGACTCCTCGGCCATCGCCTACGAGACCGCCGCACGCGGTGCCTTCCGCCAGACCATGCCCAAGGCCGGTGCCCAGCTGCTGGAGCCGATCATGAAGGTAGACGTCTTCACCCCTGATGACCACGTGGGTGACGTTATCGGTGACCTCAACCGTCGCCGTGGCATGATCCAGGGTCAGGACTCCGGTGCCACTGGTGTTCGCATCAAGGCCCAGTGCCCACTTAGCGAAATGTTCGGCTACATCGGCGACCTGCGTACCATGACCTCCGGTCGTGGCCAGTTCTCCATGGAGTTCGATCACTACGCGGCGTGCCCTGCCAACGTTGCCGAGGCCGTAATCAAGGAAACTCAGGAGCGTAACGCGAATAAGTAAGCCTTGAAGCAGAAGGGGGAGTTATCCCCCTGCTGATAAAAAAGCCCGAACGGTTGTTCGGGCTTTTTTTGTCCGGCATCTATAAGCCAGAGGCGTTAACGAGACTTATCTACGGTTTGACCACCAGAATAGAACATCCGACCTGATAGAGAATGACCTCCAGAATACTCCCCAGAGTAGGACATTCACTCCCCTCCTTCCCCTCCGCCCCGATCACCAGTAGCTCGACCTGCAACTCATCTATCAGTTTTGGCACTACATGCGATGCCCACCCCTCCTGTAAATGCGGGATAAGCGGAATATGCGGATGCCGTGCGATGATCTTTTCCAGCAAGCCAGTGTGGGCCAGCTCAATCTGCCCCCGTAAAAATTCACTATCATCGACCGAGCTCACTGCACGCAACACCTTCGCATCCGGCAACTCCCAGGCGTGTACCACATGCAGCGGCAGATCATTCATTGCAGCAAAGGTATGACCGAGACGTATCAATGCATCATCCCCCAGACCTTCGTTGCCGTGCGATGTGTCCAACGCTACTGCGGCAAGGATCGGTCCGCGGACTCGCTCGCGCAGGATCATTACCGGACAGGGCGAGAGGCGAATAAGGCGGGAGTCCATCGGACCAATCGCACGTGGATCCTGCGCCGGTCCCCTGGCCCCCTTGATCAATAGTTTATGACCACTGCGACGGATAGCACGAACTGCCTCCAGATGAAGACGCCCGATACCGACCTTGACCCGGATCTCCAGCCCCGTTGAGGCGTGGGGACGAATCATTTCCTGCAACGCGGCTTCACGCGCCAGCAACAGCTTCTCCTGCAATTTCACACCAGGAAATGCCTG
>JAPHRL010000024.1 GCA_026195755.1 Kangiella sp.
TGACTTATAGTTGAGAAAGCATTTACCAAATATTGATGGAGTCCGAAATGGCTATCGAACGTACTTTTTCTATCGTAAAACCTGACGCAGTTGCTAAAAACGTTATTGGCGAAATTTACAGCCGTTTCGAACGCGCTGGTCTTCGCATCGTAGCATCAAAAATGATCCACCTTTCTCGCGAAAAAGCAGAAGGCTTCTATGCAGAACATAAAGAGCGTCCTTTCTTTGGCGCACTGGTTGATTTCATGACTTCTGGCCCAGTAATGGTACAAGTCCTAGAAGGTGAAAATGCAATCAAAGCAAACCGTGAAATCATGGGTGCTACTAATCCAGCTGAAGCGCTTCGCGGTACTATCCGTGCTGACTACGCTGTTTCTGTAGACGAAAATGCTGCACACGGTTCTGACAGCCCAGAGTCTGCTGAGCGTGAGATCAGTTATTTCTTCAGTGCGGATGAGATTTGCCCTCGCACTCGATAAAAACGGTTGTTTTGTTCAATTTCTTTGTTGCCTGACTGATTTTCATGCTCAAAGAGCGGCGACAAGGTAAGTTGAATGTAAAAGGGGTGATTCGTTCATCCCTTTTTTATAGTTGATTTTTTTGTTTATGAGAGCGCTTTTGCTATTCGTTGCAATTGCGCATAAAATGTACAAAATTTGATTGTAGCTGGATCTTTCTAGCTATTAATCGTGTAAAGGTGTCCTGTAATGAGTAATGAGAAAACCAATCTACTCAACCTGACGCGCGATGAAATGGTCGAGTTCTTCGTTGAACTTGGTGAAAAGCCATTCCGTGCCCAACAGGTTATGAAGTGGGTTCATCAGTTCGGTGTCGAAGATTTCGATGAAATGACCAATATCAGCAAGGTGTGCCGTGAGCGCTTAAAAGATGTTGCTGAGATTAAAGGTCCTGAAGTTCTAAGTGTTCAAGAATCCAAAGATGGTACTGTGAAATGGGCTTTGAAAATCCCGGGCGGTCAGGCTGTGGAGATGGTGTTTATTCCAGAACGTCACCGTGGAACTCTGTGTGTCTCTTCCCAAGTAGGTTGCGCTTTGGAGTGCACTTTCTGTTCTACCGGCTATCAAGGCTTTAACCGTAATCTGACGACTGCAGAAATCATTGGTCAGGTCTGGCTGGCAGCCCGCTATCTGCATGGTAAGCATAAAAGTGATGAACGAGTAGTCACAAATGTTGTAATGATGGGTATGGGCGAGCCTTTGGCAAACTTTGAGCCGGTCGTTAAATCCATGCAGCTTATGATGGATGATCTGGCTTATGGCTTATCAAAGCGTCGTGTGACCTTAAGTACTTCAGGGATGGTACCGCAATTGGATCGTTTGATTGATCAAGTGGATGTTGCTCTAGCTATTTCGCTACATGCGCCGAATGATGCTTTGCGTGATGTGTTAGTGCCTATCAATAAGAAATATCCCATTAAAGAATTAATGGCCAGCGTACATCGTTACCTGGACCGTTCTAATGCGGCCCGTAAGGCGACCATAGAATATGTCATGCTCAAAGATGTTAATGACACCTTGCAGCATGCAAAAGAGCTGGCAGAGCTTTTGAAGAATACCCCCTGCAAAATCAACCTGATTCCATTTAACCCTTTCCCGCAGTCGGGTTACCAGACATCTACTCAGGAAGCGATTGATTTATTTAGTGATTATTTAATTAAGAAAGGTTATGTTGTGGTAACTCGAAGGACCCGAGGCGATGATATCGATGCAGCCTGTGGGCAGTTGGCGGGGAAAATTAATGACAAGACTAAACGTCAAGAGCGTCGTCAGGAGTACAAGAAAGAAATTGTCGTGGAGACCGTGGCGAACTGATTCGGTGCAAAGAGTGAACTAAAGCGTCCAGAGACATGTCCAAGCAATTGATTTATTAGGTAAACTCGTTTTAGATACGACAAGTTAGATAACAATTTAACACTGCTTTAAATGGTAAGAATAAATGGATAGGAAAAAGCGATGAGAATGTATGGTAAGTGGGTGATGGTTCTTTTAGCGATAAATCTGGCTGGGTGTCAAACTACGACCACAGAAAGCACTAGTGCAGCGACCAAAGATGGTGCAGTACAGACAACCAAATATGAGCCAGAAGAAGCCGCCGCTAAGCGTTTGTCATTAGGACTACAGTATCTCCAAGCTGGCCATATGGAATGGGCAAAACAGAACCTTTTAAAAGCTTACGAGCATGCTCCAGATATGCCAGATGTTTTATATGGCTTGGCCTATTATTACCAAGCTGTTTACGAATATGATAAAGCGGAAGAGTATTATAAGAAAGCGATTAAAGAATCTCCTAGAAATGCGGACTATCTCAATGCTTATGGTGTCTTTTTATGTGATTCTCGCAAGAAATACGATGATGGTATTCGTTATTTCTTAAAAGCCGTTGAACAAACTAATTATACATCAATGGGATCGACTTATGAGAATGCGGGCTTTTGTGCGATCAGAGCAGAAAAGTACGATGCCTCAAAACTGTATTTTGAGAAAGCTTTATCTTACAACCCAAACTTGGCCCGTTCATTGTATGGTTTGGCGGAAGTCAGTTATGTCACGGGTCAGTACCGTTTAGCTGAGGCTTATATGTTTCGCTTTGAAGCTAAATCAAAGCCAACGGCTAAGTCTTTATTATTAGGTTACAAGATAGCAAAAAGCCTACAGGCACGTAGTAATATGCGCGGGTATGGAGAGAAATTAATGGAGCTTCATCCAGATTCTGATGAGGCCCAAGAATACATTAGAATAAGATAATTAATGTCAGAGACAGAACAAGATATAAAGAATGATATTCAGTTTAGCCCTGGTAGCCTTTTAAAACAGGCTAGAGAGCGAGCGGGTATTTCTATTGACGAGGTGGTGCAGAAACTAAAGTTGACGCGCCAAACCGTAGCATCGATAGAGAATGATGACTATTCATCAGATATCCCTGCAACCTTTTATCGAGGTTATCTACGAAATTATGCAGAGCTGCTGAAGATGAATGACGATGATGTTATTGAAAACTTTGACAGCTTCTGCAAACGAAACAATCTATTCGCTCAAAGTGAGCAATCTCTAGCCACGATCGAGTTAGAAAAACCTATCACTTCCAGTAATTGGTTTATAAAAGCCATCACTACGCTTGTTGTGGTTGCGTTGCTATTTGCTATTTATTATTTATTGGTTGAAAAGAAGATATGGCAAGAGTTTACCGCTTCAACAAAAAGTGTGTCCGAACAAGAGGCCATTCTAACTTTGGGGCAAAGTGAGGACGCTGACCTATTAGCTTCGGAGCCAGTAATTACTGACTCAAGGAATGATTTGTCTGCTGACATGACGGACCGACAAGATCAGGCGACACCTGCATTGGATGATAAAGAGCTTCTCTCTGAGTCAATGGTTGTTGAAGAGCCAACGGAAGAAGCTGCCACTAATGTCTCTAACACCGGTGGTGAGGTTGTGTTGGTTTTTTCTGACGATTGCTGGGTGAGAATTACGGATGCTAACGGTAAAGTGCTGGCTTTGGGAATAAAGCAGGGTGGCACCTCGATGAGTCTATCAGGCCCAACCCCCATTGAGCTAACACTTGGTAAGC
Source organism: Kangiella sp. (assembly GCA_026195755.1). Taxonomy (GTDB): domain Bacteria; phylum Pseudomonadota; class Gammaproteobacteria; order Enterobacterales; family Kangiellaceae; genus Kangiella. The sequence goes on from JAPHRL010000024.1 coordinate 3,589, forward strand.
CATCTGCTGTACAATTGTCCTATCAAAATGAGCCTGTTGATTTGTCGAGTTATCCCGACACGCGAGCAGCGCGACTAACCTTGGGTAACTAGTCATTCGGCTTAGCCTCTAGACTCAATAACTTATACGTGAAATATTATGAACGGTCGATCATGGATTAAGCGACGCAAATCGCGTCAAATTATGGTTGGTAATGTGCCTGTTGGCGGTGATGCGCCTATTGCAGTGCAAAGTATGACCAACACCGAAACGTGTGATGTGGACGCGACAGTCGCGCAGATTCGTGCGCTGGCAGATACTGGTGCCGATATTGTCCGTGTTTCTGTGCCCACCATGAAAGCTGCCGAAGCTTTTAAACTTATCAAGCAGCAATCGCCAGTGCCTTTAGTCGCCGATATTCATTTCGACTATAGAATTGCCCTGAAAGTGGCTGAATATGGTGTTGATTGCTTAAGAATTAA
>JAPHRL010000216.1 GCA_026195755.1 Kangiella sp.
ATGTTGAAAAACACTTCAAGCCAGAAGCAAAACAACGCATGAAAGAATTGGTTGAAAATCTACGCACAGCCTACGCTCAAGGTATTAAAGAGCTAGACTGGATGGGTGAAGACACCAAAGAACAGGCGCTTGATAAGCTGGCTAAATTCACTCCAAAGGTTGGTTATCCAGACAAGTGGAAAGATTATTCTAAGCTTGAAATCAAAGCAGATGATTTATTCGGCAACATGAAACGCGCCACCATGGTTGAAGTAAAGCGCAATCGTGAAAAACTGGGCCAACCCATCGATCGTTCAGAATGGTTTATGACGCCGCAAACCGTTAACGCTTATTACAACCCTGTCATGAATGAAATCGTATTCCCGGCGGCCATTTTGCAACCTCCATTCTTCAACCTTGAAGCAGATGATGCAGTGAACTACGGCGGTATTGGCGCGGTAATTGGCCATGAAATGGGCCACGGTTTTGATGATTCAGGTTCACAATACGATGGCGACGGTAAACTTCGCAACTGGTGGACGGAAGAAGACCTGGCTGAATTCACCAAGCGTACCGACAAACTTGTTGCTCAATACAATGACTTCACAGTACTTGACGGAGTACATGTTAATGGCGAATTCACTCAAGGTGAAAACATCGGTGACTTGGGTGGTCTTACTATCGCATACAAAGCGTATCAGCTTTCTAAGGAGGGTAAACCAGCTCCAGTCATTGACGGCATGACAGGCGACCAACGTGTGTTCTACGGTTGGGCACAAGTATGGCGTCGTAAATACCGTGACGAAGAACTACGCAAGCGTATCGATACCGACCCACATTCACCTAGTGAATTCCGTGCTAACGGTACCGTTATGAACATGCCTGAATTCCACGAGGCATTCGACGTTAAACCTGGTGATGATATGTATTTAGAGCCAGAAGAACGCGTTAAAATTTGGTAATTATCATTACCATTTCGCTTGTAACAAGAATGGAAAAGCCGACTTTATAGTCGGCTTTTTTGTATTCGACTTTCCGATCTCATGGTAGGGGCGTACCTTTGTGTGCGCCCAAATACATAAAGAGACGGGCAGACACACAGGTCTGCCCCTACCAGTTCTAACTTCAACTGAAGGTGGCCCAATAATTACTCCCCTTCCTGATACGACACTCGATAAACCTTGCTAAAACCATCATCAGAAACCAGGATCGAACCATCAGGCAGCATAATGATGTCATTAGGACGGCCCAATACTTCATCACCTTCAAGCCAACCGGTCACAAAATCATCTTCGGATAAAACCTGATTACCATCGAGTGGCATATGCACGACTTTGTAACCCACTTTCGTACTGCGATTCCAGGAACCGTGCAGCGTCACCAGTGGCGTTTTTTTGTATTCTTCGGGAAACATATCTCCGGTGTAGAACATCATTCCCAGTGGCGCGACATGTGCCTGATACTCCCATGCTGGCTTTTGATATTGGCGGTCACCCAACTCATCGCCAAACTCTGGGTCAATAACATCGTTACCATGCACATAAGGGAAACCAAAAAACTGGCCCTTCTCTGTTACGCGATTTAATTCACAAGGCGGTAAGTCATCGCCCATCCAGTCACGACCATTATCGGTAAACCACAGTTCTTTGGTTTCAGGGTGCCAATCGAAACCAACACTGTTGCGTACGCCAGTTGCGACAATCTCAAATTCCTTTGTTTCAATATTCAGACGACCAATAGTGCCAAAGCGCTCATCCTCTTCATTGCAAATATTACACGGCACACCGATTGGAATGTATAGGTGGCCATCAGGGCCGAATTTTATATATTTCCAACCATGGTGACTTTCGCTTGGTAGCTGCTCAAAAACTACTTCCGGCTCAGGCTTTTTATCATAATTTTTGTCTATGTCTTTAAAGCGTAAAATCTTATCGACTTCCGCCACATACAAATCGCCATCTTTATAGGCCACACCACTGGGCATATACAAGCCATCAGCAATCACAACCACTTCATCAACTTTGAAGTCATTGTTCTTATCGATCATGGCGTGAACTTTGCCTGGCTTACGGGAGCCAGTATAGACAATACCAGAATCAGACAGTGCCATCTGCCGGGCTCCATCAACATTCTCTGCAAATAATTCGATTGTGAATCCTTCTGGAACTTCCGCAGCCTGTGTACTCCAGGCTGACAATGACAACAATACAATACTCGATAGAGTGGGAATAAACTTGGTCATGTTGATTTCCTATTGATTAAGGTTATTACAGACTAATACTTCTTGAATAGGTTTCGCAAGGGATGGGAGGACAAGATATAGGATGGGTTAGCATTTATGCGTAACCCATCATTTAATGATTAAACTATTGATGGGTTACGGCCGCGGCCTAACCCATCCTATACACTTTTCAAATAGGTTAATTACTTCAAGTTCTCATCAAAGTAATTACTAATGGTATTAAACACATGGGTACGTACTTTTTGCCCCCAGATTGAGTGCTTACTCCCAGGGTAGTTCATCATATCAAAAGGCTTGTTTGCATCCTGTAGGGCTTTAAACAGTTTGGTGCTGTTAGTAAACAACACATTGTCATCCGCCATGCCATGAATAATCATCAGATCGCCATTTAAACCTTCTAGATAGGGGAAAACATTACTGGCTTGGTAACCTTCTTTATTTGAGTCAGGATGACCTAAATAACGCTCGGTATAATGAGTATCATATAAATACCAGTCAGTAACTGGCGCAACAGACACACCTACCTTGAAAATATCAGGTTGCTTGAACATGCTCATGATGGTCATATAGCCGCCATAGCTCCAACCGAACATACCGATTTTATCACTATCCACATAGGGCAAGCTTTTAAGGAAATCGACGCCCGCAACCTGATCTTTAACTTCTACATCACCCAGTTCTTTATAAATCGGATCTTCAAATTTCTTACCACGATTCCACGAACCACGGTTATCGAGAGAAAAAATGATATAGCCTTTATTGGCCATCAAATGATGCCAGTAAGTATTACGCGCACCCCATTGATTACGTACGCGCTGGGCGTGAGGGCCGCCATAAACATCGACAATCACCGGGTATTTTTTTGAGCTGTCAAAAGGTACCGGCTTGTAGATTCGATAGTGCATCTGCTGACCATCTTCAGCTTTGATAGTGCCGAACTCAGGCTTCGAGGCTTTTTGATAGTAGTGATAATAGGGATGATTTTTATCCAGCTTATTTTCTTCAAGCCAGGTAATCAGGCTGCCGTCAGCATTGCGCAAACTGACCTGTTGTGGCTGCGATACTGAAGAGAAGTAATCAACAAAAATTTGCATGTTTTTGGCAAAACTGACTTCATGCACACCATCTTTTTCCGTAATTTTCTTAGGCTCGCCCGCTTCAGTCAGAGATACTGAATAGAGATCTTGCTGCAAAGGACTTTCTTTATTAGCATCGAAGTAAACAACCCCTGCCTCTTCATCGACACCATAGACTTTGTCGATAACCCAGTCACCGCCAGTCAATTGGCGGATCAGTTTGCCCTTTAAGTCATACAAATATAAATGACGGAACCCACTTCTTTCTGAAGTCCATACAAAAGCCTCCTGATTTTTCAGGAATATTAAATCTTTGGTTAGATTAATCCAGGTGCCAGAGGTTTCGGTCAAAACAGTCTGTGATTTGCCTGTATTAATATCGGCAAAACGTAACTCTAGAGTTTGCTGATCTCGACTCTGCCATTGATAAGAAACTTTAGAGGAATCAGTTAGCCATTTGACTCGAGGAATATAGATATCGGTTTCTTTGCCAGTATCAATCCATTGAGTTTTATCTGTTTCCAGGTCAAGCACTGCAAGTTTAATCAGAACATTATCGGTGCCGGTACTTGGATAGCGCTGTTCAAACACAGTAAAATCTTCGGCATTAATTTCATAACGCTTTTCGATATTAACCGGTGATTCATCCACCTGCAGATAAGCGATTTTTTTACTGTCTGGCGACCACCAGTAGCCGGTCAAACGCCCCATTTCTTCCTGCGCCACAAATTCAGCCATACCGTTTTTGATTGTGCCTTCTCCGTCAAAGGTTAACTGTGTTTCCTCGCCAGTAGTTATTTCAACTTTAAAAATATCCTGATCACGGATAAAGGAGACAAACCTGCCGTCTGGTGACAGTTTAATATCGGTTTCGTACGCTTCAGTATCGGTAAGCTGTTTGGTGGCTTTTTTGGGATCCTTGCTTAAATCATAGACAAAGATGTCGCCTGCCAAAGGGAACAATAATGTCTGGCTATCATCGCCCCAGTAATAATCGATGATCCCTTTTGCGAATAAACGCATCCGCTCACGGCGGGCTTTCTCTTCGTCGGAGAGCTGTTCTTCGCCAGGGCTCAGGTCATTAGAGTCAACCAACAGCCGAGACTCGCCATCCGCAAGATTGTATTCCCACAAGTCTAAACGTTCCTGCTCCTCAGCTTTACCCTTGAGGAATGTCACTCGCTTGCCGTCTGGAGATAATTTAACGGTACGGACTTCAGGGCCATCCAGAGAGGGATCAGCATAAATCCGCTCAACGGTTAATTCTAAGTCTTTGCTGGTTGCTTGCGCTGTTTGCATAGTGAGAAAGGTTCCTGCCATCAATGAAATCACTGAAAATAGAGATATTAAATTTTTACTTTTCATAGCCATCACTAATTTTTTACGAACCAGCATCATAGTTACTCAAAGACCAATGATCAATCTCTACAAATATAGCTCTACTATGCTAGTCAATGGCTAAGGTTTACTGCATAATCCAAGCTTTGTCGCATACATAAGTTTCAACCATGCATACAGTATCCGGTCGTTGGCAACTTGGCTTATTATTATCCTTAACTACAGCTCTACTCTGGGGTCTTTTGCCTATTGCATTAAAAACCCTACTCGACCAGATGGATGCAGTCACCGTGACTTGGTATCGCTTTTTCAGCGCTGCCGCCATTTTATTTATCTTTCTGATTTATAAGCGAAAATCACCCAATATCAAATTATTGAAAGGGAATATTGCCTGGTTAATGGTGATATCCGTTATTGGCTTATGCCTGAACTATGTGTTCTATCTATTTGGGGTCAACCTGATTACTCCGAGCAGTGCTCAAGTCATGATTCAAACCGCGCCCATGTTCATGCTACTCGGTGGACTGCTGATTTTTAAAGAATCATTTAACAGGCAACAATGGTTTGGCTTTGCCTGTTTTGTCATTGGATTAATCTTGTTTTTTAATCTACGTTTTGAAGAGATATTCGAACAGATTACCGGCGACTATGCTGTTGGTTTGGGCTGGATGTTTTTAGCGGCTATTGTTTGGGCCGCCTACGCCCTGGCGCAAAAACAGCTATTGAACAATTACCGTTCCGACCAGGTCATGTTCATGATTTATCTGGCTTGCGTACCCTTATTGAGCCCATGGGCATCACCAGGGCAAGCACTGGAACTTGATACTGCGGGCTGGTGGTTATTAATTTTCTGCTGCTTGAATACCTTAATTGCCTACGGCGCCTTCGCTGAAGCACTGGCTCACTGGGAAGCCTCTCGTGTTAGCGCCATTCTAGCAATTACACCACTGGTTACCATCGCCAGCATGAAAGTGCTCGAATACTTCTATCCAGATACACTATTATCCGAACCCATCAACCTGTTCAGCATTGCCGGTGCTTTGTTAGTTGTAGCAGGCTCAATGATTACAGCTTTGTCAGGAAGAAAGGGGAAAGTAGTCGCACCGATTGCAGAGTAAATCCTACCTATCACACATCTTGGTAGGGGCGGACCAATGTGCTCGCCCGAGATCCTGATACGAGCGACCGCAGGTCGCCCCTACACAAACATCTCTAATCAATGTAGCGATGGCTAATGCCTCCCTTAGATCATAAAAAAAGCTTCCCGAAGGAAGCTTTTTTATTAATCATGGAAAGCTGAATTTTTTGTCCTGAGC
>JAPHRL010000225.1 GCA_026195755.1 Kangiella sp.
AAGTCTACAAATCACAATTTGCGGCCATGTATAACGCCGTTACTCCACACCGAGCTTTAAGTACTTTCAAGCTAGTGTGTCAGGGTGAGAATGAAAAAGTAGTTGGGATTCACGGTATAGGTGAGGGAATGGATGAAATTTTACAAGGCTTTGCTGTGGCTATGAAGATGGGCGCGACAAAAGCTGACTTTGATGCAACCGTTGCCATTCACCCAACTTCAGCGGAAGAGTTTGTGACTATGCGTTAGTACTGTGTTAATCGTCTGTGTTAATCCATTGCAGGAAAAGCATTGACCAGCGCGTCCAGGTCTAGCGTTATAGGCTTAGGCTGACAGCGCTCGACGATTTGTTGTAATGACATGGTGGCAAGCTTTTTGGCAGAAATAGGCTTTTGCTCCATTTGGGCGATCGACTGGTAATAGTCCTGAAATTTGAAGGTGCCGCCTGTTAGCTCATTCTTGAATGTGACCCATTGATTGGGAATGCCGTAACTATCCGAGGCAATTAAGCCATGTAAGGATGAAGATATGGTCTGTTTGCATTCGAGTAAATCATCAATGAAGGCTTCAGTATCTTTGGTGATATCCAGAATACGAGCACCCTGTTCCTTTAGTTGTTGGACAAGAGGATGTTGAATGTCGCGGTAGTGAGGAATAACACCTAACTCATATTGCTTTTCAACTTGTGGATGGTAAAAGCGCGGCATCAGTAGCGCAGGGTCTCCATAAATTTCAGGGGTTTCAATTCCCTGCTTGATTAAAAGCTTTCTGGTCAGAGGGCCCCGCACAGCACAGACTTTGAGGGGCTTGTATTTAATATTTCCCTTCTTAGAAATAAAACCTGAACCCCACACAATACTGTTGTGGTTGGCTATTCGTAAGATACTGCCGACCGGTAGCAGGTGTTGCTGTTGCTCTGGTGATGCAACAACAGGGGTCTTTCCTGATACTTTCTGCACGATATAAGGATTAACGGTATCGCCCCAATTTTTAGTGGTTTGAAAGTAGTTCAGGTAAATATTGCTATTATCATAGAAAGCTAAGTCGGAAGGCTTTTGTTGAATAGGGCCGGAAAATTTATTTATAAGTGCAGTAAAAAAAGACATTCGTATATAAGTCAATGAGCTGGCATAGTAGCTGGAGTATAGCACCAAATAATTTGCAGGGAAGAAACTAAGTAAACTTTTACAGGCAAACTCTGTCACGAAAAAGCGCTCCTGGGAGCGCTTTTAATACTGGACGGGGCTTACATTCTTGTGACTTTAAATCCTTTCTGCTCCAGGTAGTAATTGACACTTTTCTCACCACCGTAGTGGGCAGCACCAACCACTACAAATGCCGATTTACCTTGTTCAAGAAGTTCAGCAATACCATCGGCCATGCCTTGGTTACGCTGATATAAGAATAAATCCATGAAGGCTGCGTAATCTTCTTCACTGACTCCCTGGTCTTTTGCAGAAAGTTGCTCTTCGGCAAGGTAGGTTTCCACATCACCGGTTTTCCACGCCTTGATCAGCTTTTCAACACCGCCTTCATCGCGAGTGACAGTGCCCAATAACATCAGTTCCTGTAGTTCCAGTGGCATCCCATCAAGAATGGCAAGTTGGGAATCGAAACTCTCAAGCTCGACAATATCCTTATTGTCCTTAGCTTCACTTAAAAAATGCTTATCAATACCAAGCTGTTCCTGATAACCCTGTTGTTGCATGTTCAAGGCCTCTAATGATGCTGCAACAAACCAAGGCTCGAAAGTGCTAAACATGGCGCAAGGTGAGCGAGTGCGTTGGCAGTAAGCGTCATACTTGGCTGCGGTATCTTCTGAAATGAGATCTTTTAAGGATTTTTCTGGCGTTACTGCCATTTGCTGGATGGTTTGAGCAATTTTAAGCTGGTTGAGATTATTAAGATCAATTTCAACCACCAAAACATCGCTTTCAGCATAAGCCTGGCGGACTTGTTCAGGTAGCGGATACATGCTTTGGTCGCCCATATGGATGGAACCAAATAAATACGAGGTGACGCCGTTATGCTCAACTTTCCAGATTGCAGGATCGTAGTCGGGCTCGGCCACAACCTTCTGCTCAGGTGGTGTATCTTGTGCAATCAGTGGCTCAGAAGTTGGCTGTGGGTTGACCTCTGCTAACGGTTGCTGAGCAGGTTGAGATGTTTGATTCGAAGACTTGTTACTTTTTTCATCTTTTGGCTGGGATGTGACAAAGTAGCCAACACCAATTCCAAGCAGAGCTAAAACCAGTCCAATTAAAAGAATACGAGAGAGTTTATTCATGTGTTACTCCATTGTTTTTTTGTCGTTTGAATCGCGGATACCAAGGTATCACATGCTTTTTTGCCACCATGTCTGAAAAATAAAGAAGGTTCGATGAGCTCCATTTCATTCAGGTAGGGCGTTCCATCAGCATCGTGTAAGAAATCGACACGAGCGTACAATAAGTGATTTTGCCCAGACGGTAAATAGTGGTCGCATACATAGCCCATGGCTTTATTTGCAAGATCGACCTCGTCATCGCTAAGTTGGTAAGGGTAATCTTTGGCGCCGTAATCGTCCTGCACCCTAAAATCGCCCTGCACGGGAACCTTGCGTGTGCCATGGCTGAATTGGTTGTTAAAGAAGATACCTGAGGTTTCCCCAAAAGTTTCCACAGTCGAAAGGTAGGGTTGCACAACCAGATCTTCATCAGAGATTAAGCGATCAATATGAGCTTGCGCAGTGGCTAAGCCTTGTTGGCTATTATCGAAGCGACAACATTCACGAGCGTTGGCCCCAATTAAAGGTTTGATAAAACCACTCTTCCAGCCTTTTTCAGCCATGATAGTTTTAATGTTATAGGCTTGCCCGTGCTCGAGCCAGACCGAAGGAGCAATCTGGATACCGTTTTGTTCAAGTTCACGCAAATAGCTTTTATGGCTATTCCAATGAATCACCGATTCGGGATTACAGAGGCGCGTTTGCTGACTGACACTTTTAATCCAATCGGTGAACTCAGAAAAACGTTCCTGATAATCCCAGGTGGTACGTATAAGACAAAGATCATAATCGCCCCAGGCTGTGTTGCTATCCCACGGCACTACATCGTGTTGGATGCCGGCTCCGGTTAAAGCTTGAAAAAAAGGCTGATCGTCTTGTTCCCAATCGGGAAGGTTATGCCGAGTGGCAATCGCTATCTTCATTGATACAAATTATGGTTTTTTGAGCAAGGGACTATTATGGAACACAATTAGCGTCGAGCAAAGGTCACTCTGCCTTCTCGCAATAAGTCTGTGATAGCGGTTGCTGACATCGGGCGGCAAAACAACATACCCTGACCCATATCGCAGCCTAGCGATTGCAAAATAGACATCTGCTGGATGGTCTCAACTCCTTCTCCAACCGTTTGCATATCGAGGCTTTGTGCTAAAGAGATAATACTTCGAATAATGTTCACATTGGTCATGCGATCCTGTTTCTGGCTACTGAGCTGAGAAACAAAATACATATCTATTTTAAGGTTATCGACTGGAAGCTGACTGAGATACGCTAAGGAAGAGTAGCCTTTGCCAAAATCATCAATTGACAGTTTGATGCCCAGATCTTTGAATTGATTCAGCACTTTAACGGTATTAACCACATCGGTCATGGCCGCGCTCTCGGTAATTTCAACTTCAAGAGCGCTACCTGGAATATCATAAGTACGCATGGTATTTGCAAATTGATTGACCAGATTAAAATTACGCAAGTCTTTGATCGACAGGTTTAATGCAACGGTGGTGTCGATACCCATATTACGCCAGGCAATGATTTGTTTACAGGCTAAATCGGTAACCTGCTGGCTAAGTTCGTGAACTAAAGTGCTTTCTTCGGCGATCGGAATAAAAACACTTGGTGAAATATCGCCATGATCGGGGTCGTACCAACGGCAAAGTGCTTCGACACTTTTTATCATACCGCTTTTGATATCCACGCGAGGCTGGAAATAAAGTCTTAGGTTTTCGTTGGCTATCGCTGTTTTCAGCTTTTTTTCAACAGAGCGACGGCGGTTTTCACGCTCGCTATGTTTTAGCTCATAAAATTGGTATTGGTTTCGTTCTTTCTTCGCAGAATACATGGCGATGTCGGCATAGCGAAATAGATCTTCAGCTTTTTTGCTGTGATCCGGAAAGATACTGATACCGATGCTGGCGCCCGTCTGAACGGTATGACTGTCAGCCTGAAACGGCGTTCTGAATTGTTGAAGAATCCGATCAGCAATATGGCGCGCTTCTTTTTCTGAGGTTTCCGGCAAAACAATCGTAAACTCATCGCCTCCTACGCGCGCCAGGGTATCCGAGCTACGCAGACATTTATGAATGGTTTTGGCAACTGTCTGCAAAAGTGCGTCGCCTACAGAATGGCCAAGGGTGTCATTAATTTCTTTAAAGCGATCAAGGTCGATGTACATTAATGCCAGTTTTGACTCGTTTTTAACCGAGTCAGCTAACCCTTTGTGTAATCGCTTGCGTAGCAGGTAGCGGTTGGGGAGCTGTGTCAAAGGATCATAGTTAGCCAGGTTGTGAATCTTTTGTTCCGCCTGTTTGCGCTCAGTAATTACGTGGAAATTAATGGTAACCCCTTGAATATCAGGGTCATTCAGGTGATTAACGAGTCGGCTTTCGATCCAGAGGATATGTCCATCTTTGTGATTTATTCGGCGCTCAACAACCGATAAAGCGCCAGGATTTTCAGCGACATAACGCAAATTTGCTTCAGCTTCTTCGCGATCTTCTTCGAAAATAAACATTTCAAGAGTTTTTCCGACAAGATCTTCTTCGGTATAACCGGTGACTCGTGTTACCGAGGGGGAAATGTAGGTCACATGCATATTGTGATCATACATTAAGATACAGTCATAACTGTTCTCGACCAATGTCCGGTAGTATTTATCTTTACGACGCAGAGCCTGTTCGGTTTCGAAGTCTTTTTGAATTTGGTGAATTGAACCAATTTCGATAATGGCATTGCCTTCATCGTCGCGGGAATAGATAGTGCTATGCACTTGAATCCAGATCCACTCACCGTCTTTCTTTTGTACGCGGAAGTCTGCTGGGATAACATCTTTATCGCCACTGCCAGCGAGTCTGGCTTCCTGCTCTTCAACCACAGGGATATCGTCGGGGTGAACCGTCGAGTAGACGCCTTCGGGCATGGCTTCAAATTCTTGTTCGCTATAGCCCAACAAGTTGCTGAAGTATTCTAAACCTTCGACAAATAGCTTGGTACGGTAATCAAGCGTATAAAGGAAAATCGGGGCTTTGTTGAGAACCGTGTTCTTATACACGGAAAGCAAGCTTGGTGAGGTGTCATCATTTTCGGCACTGAGCTCAGGCGCCGGTTGTAATGACACCAAAACGTTCAGGTGAGACTTATCTTTGGGTAATCTCGTTATTGAGGCAATGAAATACCTCTGTCTGCGGATATCAGGTATTGAAACAAGCGCGCGCAGTTTCTCGCCACTCAACAATTCTGCTGGTAACCATTCTTTAAGTTCTATCCCTTGAAGGGTCGAAGTAGGAATCGACTTATCAATGCAGATCGCCTTAATGACGTATTTATCATTACAGATCAGAACTGCTGAATAGTCATTTTCGACTAGACTTTGAAGGGTAGATTCAGGTAATGGGGGTTTACTGAACATCAAAACTAAATCCGCCTGTATTGTGTACTCCCTGTCCGACTCCTAAGCATAGCGAGCAATTGTCACAAGTGCAAATATGACTTGTGACATTAGCTAGCTACTTAGAATAAAAGGAAATATCCGCAGATAATAGACTTTAGGTTTGAGATTGAGATAAGAAAGGCTAAAATAGCAACAGAACGTAACAGGAAACAATCTAATGACAATTAGAAAATTTAATCAACATCAGCCGCAATTGGGCGACAAAGTCTATGTTGACCAGACTGCTCTTGTGGTGGGCAATGTTCATATTGGTAAGGACAGCTCTATTTGGCCAATGGCAGTATTGCGTGGTGATGTTCACTCAATCCACATTGGTGCGCGCACAAGTATTCAAGATGGAACTGTATGCCATGTGACTCATGCTGGTCCCTATGATCCTGAAGGACATGATCTTTATGTCGGTGATAACGTTACTATCGGTCATAAAGCAATTTTGCACGGTTGCCGAATCGAAAGTGACTGTTTGATTGGTATGGGAACCGTGGTGATGGACGGCGCTTTGATTAAGGAAAAAGTAATTGTTGGAGCCAATAGCCTAGTGCCACCAGGTCGAGTCTTAGAAAGTGGTTATCTCTGGGTTGGCTCTCCTGCCCGTAAAATTAGAAAACTGACCGAAGAAGAAACTCAGTTTTTTACATATTCTGCTGATAATTATGTGAAATTAAAGGATCAGTATTTAAATCAGGAAGATTAAAAAAACCGGCAAAAGCCGGTTTTTTCTATGCCGAATTGCTACTAAACATAAATAATGCCACTCCCGCGAAGGCGGGAGTCCATTCTTTTAATATGAAGCTTCTGTGGATATATCCAGATACCAAGTAGCCAGGGCAAGGTGAAAAAGTGTTGGGTTACGAAGCAAGCTTCTAACCCAACCTATAAGCTGATATCAACTCAGTCGCTAAATAATAAACTATAAGTATCAGAAACTATAACTGACACTCACTGTAGTTGTGGTATCTCTTTTCTCGGCACCAAGCGGCACTTCTGAGTTGTAGTTGATGTGATAGGCCAACTTAAGCGATAAACTTTCAGAGATACTGGTTCTCAAGGCTGTTTCGGAAGAATAAGTGTCGAAATCCTGCCCCCAGATTGCAGCTACAATTTGAGTGAAGGTGGCTGTTTCAGAAATATTATATTGATAATCCAGGTCGCCACGAACGACGCTTTCTTTTTCATTGTCTCCTGCTTCAACGGCGTTGATTCGATAACCTAAGCCAAGGCCTAGCGAGAAGTGACCAGAATCATCCTTAAACAGCTCATGACCGTAACCGACATAGGCACCCGCCTGGTAATCATAAGCACCAAAATAATCATTCATGTAGTCTACTACGCTATAGACGAATGAGCGGTCTGAAAGATCATAGCGATTATTCCAGACAAATGTGTAGCGCTCAGCTTCACGGATTTCATCATTTTTATTGGTCATGCCAGTAATATGAACACCGGTTGACCATTCATCGGAAATGCGCGTGATGTATTTAAAAGCACCATTTAAGCTCTCGGTTTCTGAATTGCCGGATGTGCTGATATAGCCTACATCTAAGGTGCCGAGATAGCCCTCATCTGGAGCATCGGATAATAAGCCGCTTTGCGCAAACAAGGCTGGGGAAGATAAGCAAATAGTCAATGCCACCAGGGATTTCTTAAAACTCATGTAATTCTCACTAAAATATCAATCTGCAAGCCAATAAAGGGGACAATTCTAACAAATTGCGTGATAAGAAAAACACACGAAATGTTATAAAACGTTACATTCGTGATGCTATCCAGCGGAAAATTGAGGGGTAACGCAACTTTATGTAGCTGAGGTATTGGGAAAGATAGCGTTTGTCCGCTTGTTGCTGTTCGGGAAACTGGCTAATGCCTGACGACATTGAGCGCTTGAAATCTTGCAGCTGCTTACGTTTAAAAGGGAAGCTATCGGATGCAATCGCTAGTGGCCATTGATTAATGGTGGCTTGCCATAACCATTGGCAAACATCGTGTTCATGGATTAGATTCAGCCATTTAGGATTATCGTATTGAACAGGGTCGAGGAGACTCTCGATCAGACGTTGACGCTGTGAAGAATAAAGGCCAGAGGGTCTAACAACTGAAGTATTGGCATGCAGTTTTTTAACGCTTTGTTCCGCTTCCAGCAGGATACGGCCTGAAAAGGAATCAGGTTGCGGCTCGATCTGTTCATCGATAATGGTTTCCTGATTACCCCCATAAACGGAAGTGGAGGATACAAAAACGCAATGAAAATCAGTCTGCTGCTGATGCAAGTAAGTGAGCAGATTGGTAACGGCCTCGATATAAGTTTGACGATATGCCGCTTCTGAACGTTCTCCAGGTGCAAGAATGATAAAAACAGTGCTTATCTTTGGAAGTTTCGGAAAAGGTTGCTCATTGTTGAGCAAGTCATAACAAATATGCTGTTTTGACCAAGATTTCGGGCTTCTGGATAAGGTAATAGCAGTCTGACCAAGCGACTGCAGGTAATCATAAAAGCGGTGGCCCAGTTTGCCGGCGCCTACAATGAGATGAGACATTAGTTGTCTGTTTCTCTTCGTTTTGCCAGTTGTAGTTTCCACAATAGTGGCAGCAGTCCAGCAAAATATGGGATAAGAAGCAGAGCGTAGATCAGATTAAGGCTGGTCCTAACAGTTGATAAGGTTATCAGGGTGGCAACAGTAGCTATGAATACAGCAAAAGCCAATAATAACCGGCCAATCAGATAAGCATCACTCATCATGGATAAAAGATATCCACCGATTAACATTGCAATATTAATAACTAAAAAAGCTTCGTGTGGCCCCGGTGCTATAAAAACATACAATATGACGAACAAGGAAGTTAAAGTTAATCCACCGAGGATTATCCACCCTTTTAGATTGGTTAACTCATTGCTCTCAAAGCTATTATTATTTTTAAAAGTGTTTTTATAGTAACCCACAACTAGATTCCTTCAACTAATTTTGCAAGACTCTTTTCGACAGAGAGCTGCTTGCCAGCCAACTTGTCTAAGGTCTTAAGTCCTTTACCAGTTAGGAGAAGGATAAAAGGGCAGCCAAAATTATGAGCGCAGTGATAGTCGGAACTCGAGTCGCCAATAAAGACGATTTCTTGTGGATTTGCGGAAAATTGTTGTGCAATCTTTTCGAGCATTTGTGTTTCAGGTTTGCGACACGAGCAGCCATCGTCTGGGTGGTGTGGACAAAATTCTATGTGGTCAACATGACCACCATATTCCTTTAACAAGCCATCCATCTTATCGTGCATGGCATGTAAAATGCTTTCATCATAATAACCACGACCAATACCTGACTGATTGGTAGCAATCGCAACCTTGAACTTTTGATTGAGCTTAGCGATTGCGGGCAAGCTACCAGCAATCGGAATCCATTCTTCGGGCGTCTTAATATAGTCATCTGAATCGTGATTAATGACACCATCACGATCCAGAACGATGACTTTGATCTTATCCCAATCTATTGTAGACATGGCTAGTTTTGTAGCAGGGAAATATCGGCGACAGAGCCAAACAAATCCTGTAGCTTTTTCAGCATGGCTAAACGATTAGCCTTGACCGCTGCGTCCTCGGCGTTAACCATGACCTTATCAAAGAAGGCATCCACATCATCACGCAGGCTGGCGAGATGTTGCAGCTTATCTTGGTAACTGGTCATGGCTGATAATTTAGCTTCGGCATCAGCAATGGTCTTGGCCAGCGCCTGCTCTTCGACTTCTTGCAATAAGCTAGAGTCAATGGAGCCTGGTACTTCGATATCGGCTTTGGCCAAAATGTTTTTCACACGCTTATTGGCTGCCGATAAGCTCTCCGCTTCCGGTAACGTCTGGAAGAACTGCACTGCTTTAATGCGTGCATCGAAATCCAGTGGTTGAGTAGGACGCAGTGTCATAACGGCTGAGATGGTATTACTGCTGACGCCCTGATCGAGATACCAGGCCCGGAAACGCTCAAGAATGAAATCAAGCAGTTCCGTTTCAACATTTGTGTTTGTCAGTTTGTCACCGAAAGAGACTTTGGAATGAGCAATCAGGTCAATGAGATCAAGCTTAAGTTGATTCTCAACAATGGTGCGAATTAAACCAATCGCAGCTCGGCGCAAGGCAAAAGGATCTTTTGCACCTGAAGGCGCCTGGCCAATACCAAAAATTCCAACCAAAGAATCAACGCGATCAGCTATGGCCAAACACTGCCCTACTGGGTTTTTCGCCAGTTCATCACCTGAGAACTTTGGTAAGTATTGCTCGGTCATGGCGATGGCAACGTTTTCGTTTTCGCCGTCGTGTCGCGCGTAATAAGTACCCATAACGCCTTGCAGATTATCGAACTCACCAACCATGTTGGTGGCCAGATCGCATTTCGATAATAGGCCTGCGCGTTTAGCTTGCTCGGAATCGGTACCGATCATTGGCGCGATTTTCGAAGCCAGCTCGGCAACACGTTCGGCTTTGTCTTGCACTGAACCCAGTTGCTTCTGGAAGACTACATTCTTCAAGTGTGCCTGATGGCTTTCCAGGCTGACTTTTTTGTCAGTCTCAAAGAAGAACATGGCATCGGCCAGGCGCGGACGAATCACTTTTTCGTTACCTTCAATCACGCTTTGCGGACGTTTGCTTTCGATATTGCTGACCGTTATGAAGTTCGGCATCAGCTTGCCGTCTTTATCCAGCACATGGAAATATTTCTGGTGTTCGGCCATCGAGGAAATCAAACACTCGGCAGGTACTGCCAGGAATTCA
>JAPHRL010000213.1 GCA_026195755.1 Kangiella sp.
GAGTTTTCATTCAGCAGATGAATTTATCAATTAGGACCTAAGTGATTACCAAATTATTAAGCCTAACATATAACTGTCATCCCGCGGCTTGACCGCGGGATCCAGTGTTTTTAAGAAGAAATAAAAAAGGCGGGTTAACCCGCCTTTCATCTTTAAGTTTTCAAACTTTATTAATCAACTAGCTTAAACTCGTCTTTTAAGATCTGAACAATCTCTGCTTTGGGATTATCAGACAATTCAATTTTCTTGCCAGTAATCTTTTCCGCGATGCCGATGTAGGTTCTGGAAACATCCATCAATGCATCAACCGGAAGGGCGTTGTCGCGAGCTAGCGCCTGACGCTCGTCCATGCGGTCTTTGTTGAGCAGTATGTCTGAATCTTCGAAGTGGTTTAATAAGAATTGGCGGAAGCCTTCTTTTGAGTTTTCAACTACTTTATCTTCTTCGCGGAATGCTTTGCCGTCCCAGATGCGCGATGAATCTGGTGTGCCCACTTCGTCCATGTAGATCAATTTTTCATTGCCATCTTTGTCGGTGACATAGCCAAATTCGAATTTGGTGTCGACGAACATCTGGTCTAACTTTTCTAATTCGCTGCTGATGACGTCGAAACCTTCTTTCAACAATTTTTCGTACAAGTCGATGTCGTCTTTGTTACGGAAGTTGAAAGCTTGATAGTTGTCGTCAATGTTTTGACGCGTGATGTTAACGTCGTCTGCTTCTGGTACGCCTGGGATATCTTTCAGAATGCCTTTGGTTGATGGCGTGATTAACAGCTCATCAAGCTTCTGATCTTTTTGCAGACCATCAGGAATACGTATGCCACAGAATTCACGTTCGCCTTTGGCGTAGGCGCGCCACATGGAGCCTGTGATGTATTGGCGGGCAATCGCTTCAATCATGACTGGGCGTGCTTTCTGTACGATCCAGACGAATGGGTGCGGGATTTCCAGAATATGGCTATCGGCCAGGCCGTTTTCACGGAATAGCTTGAACCAGTGGTTAGAGATAGCATTTAGCGCTGCGCCTTTGCCCGGAACACCGTTTAAGCCGTCTTCGCCGTGCCAGATGGCATCGAATGCAGAGATACGGTCACTGATTACCATAATGGCAAGTGGTGCGTCAGCGGCGACGTTATAACCGCGCTCTTGAATCAGGCGTTTGCTGTCTTCTTCAGTGAGCCAATAAACGGAACGAACTTTTCCGCTATGGACAGGTTGGTTTGTACGAATGGGTAGGTCGTTGTTAACGGCTAAAACTTTTTGTGCAAGGCTCATACCAGGGTGTCCTATTCCAGAAATTACGGAGCCAGCCCCAGTCTGGGATGGCTGAGTGAATTTAGAGCGCATATGATACCAGAATCCTATCGCTAGGCCAGTATTTGCGGTGGTTTTCCCTAGAGTTGTATTTGATTAATAAAAACTATGACAAAGGGATAATAAGCACACACTTTGCGCGGGTTTATTTCCAAACAGGGGAGGAATTGCGTTATAGTGATGTTCATATAACTGTCTGATTTAACGATCTTTTAATGGATAGGGAGACAAGAATGAGCAACTTAGCGCAAGATTGTAAGCAGCAACTCAAAGTAGGCGGTCAAAACTTTGATGTCTGGAGTTTGGCTGCTTTGGACCAGAAAGGTCATGGCATCAAAAAACTTCCTTTCTCAATCCGAATTCTTTTAGAAAACGCCTTACGTAATCACGATGGTTTGGGCGTTACCGATGAGCATATTGAAACCTTGCTCAGTTGGGAGCCGATGCCGAAGCAGGAGGAGGTTCCTTTTAAGCCTGCGCGCGTTCTTATGCAGGATTTTACCGGTGTGCCGGCAGTGGTTGACTTGGCATCCTTGCGTCAGGAAGCCAGTCGTCATGGTGTCGATGCCAAGAAAATCAATCCGCTGATTCCGGTGGATCTGGTGGTGGATCATTCGGTGCAGGTTGACTTCTTTGGTAGCAAAACCTCGCTCGAACAGAATATTGATATGGAATATGAGCGCAACCGCGAGCGCTATCAATTTCTCAAGTGGGCACAAACTGCATTTAATAACTTTACCGTAGTGCCACCGGGCATGGGGATTTGTCACCAGGTTAACCTCGAGTATCTGGCGCAAGGTGTGGTTGAGCGTGATGGTGCTTTATTCCCGGATACTTTGGTCGGCACCGATTCGCATACGCCAATGGTGAACGGGATTGGCGTATTGGCTTGGGGTGTTGGCGGTATTGAGGCTGAAGCTTCGATTCTGGGACAGCCGATTTATTTCCTGATGCCAGAAGTGGTTGGCTTGAAGCTAACCGGTAATTTGCCATTGGGAACAACCGCCACTGACTTGGTGTTAACCATTACAGAATTACTGCGTAAGCACGGTGTGGTTGGCAAATTTGTTGAAGTATTCGGTGATGGTTTGGATGGTTTAGCAGTCACTGATCGCGCAACCATTTCCAATATGTCGCCAGAGTTTGGTTGTACCGTGACCTATTTCCCGATTGATAATCGCACCTTGGATTATATGCGTGATACCAATCGTGATGAATCAGTGATTAAGCGCGTTGAAACCTATTGCAAAAATAATATGTTATGGCGTGCAGATGAAGATCAGATCCGTTATAGCAGTGTGGTAGAACTGGACTTGAGTTCTGTCGTGCCAACAGTGTCTGGCCCAAAACGTCCGCAAGATAAAATTGAAGTGACTAATTTAAAAACTCAATTCCAATCATTAATGGAGCTGAATTATGGTCGTAAGTATCAATTGTTGGAAGATCGCTCTACTGCGGATAACAAAAAAAGCTTGATTAAAACGGTTGATGTGTCGGATGAAGGTTACCAGTTGCACGATGGTTCGATTGCGATAGCCGCCATTACCTCCTGCACCAACACCTCAAACCCCAGCGTTATGTTAGGCGCCGGTTTGGTTGCAAAGAA
>JAPHRL010000316.1 GCA_026195755.1 Kangiella sp.
GACGGCTTCCGCACCGCACTAGCCGAACGCCAAAGTGAATCTGGCCAAGCCGCAATTAAAAGCCTTATTACCGATCCGTACCAAGTCGGCGGCGAAGAAATGAATAAAATACGTGAATACAACGGCAATATTTACAAAGAATACCAGCTCAAAATCTACCGCACACTAAGCGCCAAACAGAAACGCCACGTCATCAGCGAAATTAAAGACTACCGCGAAGATTTCGAAGACCTGATCGATGATTAATGGAGTCTTCTATAGCTAATCGGTAGGGGCGTAGGGTCTGCCCCATTGGGTACCTATGTGTGCGCCCAATACATTTTTAAAGATACCGTTACCAACTCACTGAATCCAATAGATATACCCCAAACTAACCGCTATAGCCAAGCCAAAGCTAATCAAAGTACCAATCAAAATATACTCCGTCAGCTTGCGATCATGCGCTTCCTTCAAGTCGCCAAATCGGAACACAGACTTGGCCGCGAGCAGGAAACCAATACCATGCCAATTATCAGTAAGAATAAACACGAATATAAACAGGCGTTCCAGCATACCGATAAAGCTACCGGCATTAGCCAATGAATGGTCACCATCATACACATTCAACGGTGCCCAACGGGAAATAAGAACCTTGATAATAATTGATGAAACACGCGTCAAAAGAAGCACCGCAATCAACAATGCCAGAATCTTTTCCTGCGGAACAACCCACTCGCTAATGCTAGTCGTATACAAGGAAACCACGAAAGCAATCACCGCCAGATGCAGTAGTTGGTCAATCACAAAAAAAGTACGACGATTGATTAACGACTCAGGACGACTGTAGTTATCCGCATAACGCCCTGCCATGCACTTAAAACCATCAATCAGATAATGCGTCACCACCAAAATAACCAAGCCCAACCAGTACTCAGGATTAAAGGAAAAAGCAATCGCGTAAAAAATGGCATGAACACCCGCATGAAAAATTAAACCGGTCGAAGCAAAAGCCTTTTGCTCCTTATCTTGAATCCACTTTAACGGTTGAATGACAAAATCAGCGACCAGGTGCGCGAGTAATAATTTTAAGAAGAGTAATGTCATAGGCTTCCCACTAATCCTTAGAATACGATGAAATTATAGATGCCGCTTAATCAGCTTCTGACTGTAAGCCAACATCTCCATAATAGCATCGAACCCCGACCGATTCTGTCGCTCACTCACGCGACTTTGAGTAATACCTAACATTTCAGCAATTTCAGTCTGGGTCGCGTTCGGCATCTGCATACTGGCACGCACCACCTCAGCGCTCGACGCAGACCAGCCGTCCATCGTCAACAAAGCCAGTTTCAGATTAAGATTCAACAGCTCATCCACCTCATCCCAAGGCGTCTTAATCGCCAGCGTCCGCTTCTTCAGATCATCAAACAAATCCCCGGAATGGACAAAAGCCGAACCATTCGACTCAAGAATCGAATCCGCCTTATACGACATATCGCCGATCCCCACCGCCATCCGCACATCCAAACCCTTGGTCGAACGCACCACCGCCTTCAACCAGACAGCAATATCCAACGCAAACTCAGGCTTATCCAACCGAAGCTGAAAACTATCACCGCGATAAACATGCCACTGACGAGGAGACTCACCCAAAGTCGCCAGCGCCTTTTTCAAAGGCTCAAGCCAATCCTTAGAGTCCTTCTTAGCCCTGGAATTGATAATGTCACCGGTAATCACCGCGACTGTAGAATGATTATTAGTACTCATAAAGCAATTTATACGCCTTTAAATGTATATTGTCAATTATACGTAGTATTTAATATATTGCTGACCTGTAGCACATCCTAACGGTTTTATAGGCCCTCGTAGGCTGGCGATGAGCGCTATTTGAGAGCACGCTAGCTAAGGTATGTCATTCCCGCGAAGGCGGGAATCCATTTAGTTTCTTCAAATATCTCCCACACTCTCTGGTTAACACCACATACCCCTGCAAACCACAACGGTGCGTCACGACGCACCCTACTGCTAAAGGAAATCCCTAAGAACTGCTCCTAAAATTTACACCAAACAAAATACCATAAGTAATGTCATTCTGAACTAGATTCAGAATCTGCTCTTGATTGATTCAGACGACCGAAGGGAGTGCCTGTGGTGCGACCGAAGGGAGTGCCTGTGGTGCGACCGAAGGGAGTGCCTGTGGTGCGACCGAAGGGAGTGCCTGTGGTGCGA
>JAPHRL010000020.1 GCA_026195755.1 Kangiella sp.
CCATATAGAGATGCTGCGCCCAGAAGGATATCACCGGTTTGTGCGATAACCAGTAAGATGGCGATCAGCGGTACAGTACCGCAGGGCGATACTATCAAGGCTGAAATAGCGCCCATTATGGCACTGCCAATATAGCTACCGGTTTTCTGGCTGTTACTTTTCTCAGCCAGCTTAGCTTGTAGGCCAGCCGGTAGTTGCAGTTCATAAAAGCCAAACATGGACAGTGATAGCAGCACAAAAACAATCGCTGCACCAATCACAAAAGCAGGGCTTTGCAGGTAGCCAGACAAGGATTGGCCGGCCAAGGCAACTAGAATTCCGAAAATAGTATAGACAATGGCCATCGCCTGGGTGTAACTCAATGCAAGGCCAAAGGCTTTGCGGGTGGTGATATCTTTGCCCTGGCCAGCAATTATTCCTGAAATGATTGGTATCATCGGGAACACACACGGGGTGAAGGTTAGACCTAAACCAATCAGAATAAATTTAAAGAAGTTCCAGAACACCCCTTTTTGTTCAAGGTTTTCCATCAAATTCTGTTGTTCACTGACGAAAGCTTCTTGTCCCTCTTGGGCATTCGTAACCGTGCTGGTTGCCACTGAGTCGGAGTTGGCTAGCGCTAATGTTGTGGCTGGAACTTCTAAAGTAACTTCGCGGGTAGTCGGAGGGTAGCAGAGACGGTCCTCGGCGCACCCCTGAAAATCAATACTCAGATTCATTGGGTTGGAAGCGCCAGAATAAGGAACGGCAACTTCGATAAAATTGTAATAAACCTCGGTACGGCCAAGGTAGGGGTCATCTTTGACGATGCCCTCTGGGATCAGTGGTTCGCTTAAGGTGGCATTGTCGCTTTTGAAGCCGAAGCGTTCGCGATACATGTAATAGCCTTCAGCGATTTCAAACTTAACCAGAACCGTGTTATCGAGGATTTCAGCCTGTAGCACAAATGCATCATCGACTCGTAGCAACTCTTCTTCTTCGCCGAGCAGGCTGTTGAGATCGATCTGGGCTGCCTGAGAATTCGAAGAGCTAAGGCTGAATCCTAAGCTGAGAAGTACCAAGAAAAGAGTGTGAATCAATGTTTTGATGCCGATTTTCATGTAAAGAATGACCTTTGATAATGATTAACCGCAGTTCAATCGCTGAGTTAACACGCTATTTTACGCAAAGCCAGGTGAACTGTATGTAAATTCATGAAAGCCAGTGTCAGCTTTCTGTAAATAATCCGCTAAATGCTCGTAAATTTATGTTTTATGCGCTTATCGGCGCTGTATCCAATGCTCAACTTGTTGTGACTCTAGAAACTCTTCTGCTCCTTGTCCTTGTAGCATGGCCAGGGTGGAAAGCATTCCGGCCTGGGTGCAGTTATTGGCCAGAACCGTTACCGATGCCGGTGCATCGTTAACTGGCCAGCCGGTTTTTGGGTTAAGTACATGACTTAACACTTTCCCCTTGTACTGCAGGAAACGTTTGCTGTCACCGCTGGTTGCAACGCCACCATGCTTTAAAGCGACTTTGGGCGGAATGTTGTTTTGCCCAAGCGCCAATGGTTCGATACCAATTAACCATTGCTGGCGACTGATGGGTGGTGCGGTTGCTACAATATCGCCACCGAAATTGATCAATACAGCACAGTCAGTTATTGCCCGCGCTAGCGTGGCCGCTGAATCCACTGCATATTCTTTACCAATGCCACCAAAGTCGAGCGCCATGCCAGCAGGCATTTGCAATGTTGGATTTGACCATGAAACCTGATTCCAACCAATTTTGGGTAGCAGCTTAGCAATTGCTTTTTGGCTTGGTACATTAGAGCTCCCGTTAAACTGCCAGATTTTGCCAAGCACGCCAGAAGTGATATCAAACATGCCATCACTGACCTCAAAACACAGATCAGCAAAGTCCAGCAATCGAGCCGTTTCTTCATCTACCTCAATAACCGCGCCATTGGCGTTGTTAATTTGATAGATAATATTGTCGCTACGATAGCGACTAAAGGTGCGTTCGATACGCCAGGCTTCGTCGACAACGGCTTGGGTAACTTTTTGTGCTAATGCCTGATCAGTGGTTTCGATAATGACCTCGCAAGGTCCCGCCATGGCCGTGAAGTGGCCAGTAATGAAACCCTGCGAGTCTTTATAGGCAATTGAGTGCAATGCCTCGTTCATGTGCGAAACGTCGTTAGAAGGAGTAATTGACTCTTAACATAACGGCATTCCAGTCCGGTAACAAGGTTTGCTGCTGTAGCGCACCGTATTTTTCCGGTTCGGTCGGAGTCTGATTATACATCTCTAGCGAGAAGCGCCACTGATTGCCAGCCGCCGTCTTCATGCCGTATTCCAAACCCACCGTGATCGCATCGTACTCGGCCAGTCGATAGTCTGACGAAGCAAACTGCGGCAGAGGTTGATCCTGGCGTAAATAAGGCTGGTAAAAATCGGCCTGTGTTTGCGTGTAGTATCGAACATGCGGTTGCCAGTAATCGCCGTTATCCAGAGCAAAGCGATACTTAAAATCAACGGTGTGAGAATCGATTTCCCAGTCATCGGTCATATAACGGTAGGACACATCCAGAATATCGCCTCCTACATAGCGCTTATAGCGGCCAAAAAGACCGTGCTTGG
The DNA here is from genome assembly GCA_026195755.1 of Kangiella sp. GTDB lineage: Bacteria > Pseudomonadota > Gammaproteobacteria > Enterobacterales > Kangiellaceae > Kangiella. The sequence continues at coordinate 2,622 of JAPHRL010000020.1, forward strand.
TACGCTCGTCAGGGCGACTTTCAAATAGGACATTCGCGACCGGAATGCCATCATCAAAGTAGTTACCTTGATCATCCAGCACGCTCAGTACCTTGTAAGGGTCATTGTGATAACCATCCGACATGCTGTAAGAGTAATTGAACTGGAACAGGCTTTCGCGATCAATCACCTGAGTGATTCCAAGCAATAAATCCAGCGTATCTTTATCCTGAGTATCGCTCAATTTGTTTTGCGGGTCGCCCACTGGCTGCATCCGGCCAAAGGCAATCGGTGCTCCACCAACAGGATCAATCGAGTCGAATGCATAGGATAGTCCTGCAAACAGGGTGCTGTTTCGGTTGTTGAAGTCGTAACTGATATTGCCGTTGATCGACGCTGACAGATAATCATATTCCTTAGAGATATTAGCGCCAAGACCTGCTTTGGTCATATCGGAAACAGGGAAAGTCCAGTTAGCCGCCAATGCTGCACGGGTATCTTTAAAGGTATCATCCAGCGGGTATTCATTGGCATTAACCGTATAGCTGGCATTACCCGAAGGGCGGGTAAAAGTTAACGGCTGGTCGCTGGCAACAGCACCGCTGGGCGAAGCTCCTGTCAAGGAGTCAACGGTCAGTTTTAGATTCAAATATTCATCTTCATCCAGACGTTTGTTGGCATTGAAGACGGGTTCTATTGCAGAAACACGGCTATCGCTTTCTGAGTAAAACAGAAAGGCAGCGTCAAATTTCCAATCACCAATAGTCTGCTCTTTGCTAGCTGGTGCGGTTCTATCTTGCTCTTCTTCAGCGTGAGCTGCGCCTGCGATCAGGGTCATTGTCGCAGTAGCCAGTGCAGATTTGAGTAAAAGATTCTTCTTCATACGTGAGTACTCACTATTATGTTTTGTCTATAATAAGATTAGTTACAGCCGCAACCACCGCCGGCATAGGCGCGGCCACCACTGGAAGCTTCTTTACTGAAATAGATGTGGTCATCCAGGGCATCGGTCAAAGGTTGCTCATCAAGTGCCATTTCAGGCTTAGCTAATAAGTCCTTTTCCCAGGCATCGACGCCCATGGTTGAACAACCACTCAGCAAACTAAAACCGAGAATGGCGAGTAACAGTAGTGATTTTTGTTTCATTCGGTATCTCCTGAGTTGCTGGTATTGGAAGATCCAGCATTGAACGATTGATCTGAAAGTAAGGTTTCGATTTGTTGTTCCAGCTTTGCGACATCCTTCTGACGGAATCCACGATGACGGTATTTGGCTGTGCCAGCCTGATCGAGCAGGTAGCTGGTCGGCATGGCATCGACTTTAAAGTATTTGGCTAGCTCGCCATTCTGGTCGTAGAAGATCGTAAAATTAGCTGGGTATTGGTCTAAAAACTGCTCTGCAGCTCCTGGCTCGGAATCTTCATTGATAGCAATGATGACGAAATTGTCTTCACCATAAGTTTCCTGTAAATCATTCATGACGGGGAAAGACTGACGGCAAGGGCCGCACCAGGATGCCCAGAAATCAACATAAACTACTTTGCCATGATATTGCTCGAGATTAAGTTGCCCTAATAAACCGGTACTTTGCGAGGCATCATTAGCTGTCGCGATTGACGAACTGAGTGAACTAACGGCCAGCAGTAGCAGGCTCGGGAAAAGCTGAGATATATTAAGTCGCATGGAACAAGCCTAAATTGATATCATATTAATATTGGCTAATATGAGTGCAGGCTTGATCTGGAGCAACGAACAAATGCGCGTTAGCAGTATTTAAAAGAAGAAAAGGCAGGGGACATATGTCTATAACAGCAGTAAGGCTGTTATAAAAAATCAATTATTTCAATGTGATAGCTCATCTGTGGTCTGTGTCGCAAAAAAAGAGGAATGAAACTGCGACTAGAATCTAAGACTGCTTTCCAGCCATTCCAGATAAGCCGCTGATGCCTGTTCAATATTGCAACTGATCAGCTCGAAAACATCGTAAGGGTGCTCTCGGTCCAGTAGGTCACCCAGCTCGGCCATTAATTCGGCATGGGTTTTGATGATCATCAGCACTTCAGAGTCCTTTTCAACAGATGTCTGCCCAGATGAGTCATGCCAGCGATACACGCTGGTTACATTGGGCACGATATTAACGCAAGCGGCCAATTTTTCATGAACCATTAACTCTGCCAAACGCTCCGCAGTTTCCTGATCGGGTGCAGTACATAAGGCGACCTGAAAGTCTTCTTGCTCAGAAAGTCGTGACATATCAATCGAACTTGTGATTTACTCGAATGTCCCCATTATAAAGCTATCGTTTAACAAAGACAGACCTATGTTTTTTCGTTTCTTTTTCTTAATCTTTATTGTTCTGGCTGCTCTCGAAATCTATGTGCTGATTGAAGTCGGCAACTGGATTGGCGCACCCGCCACCATCGGTTTAATTCTACTGACCGGTATTATTGGCGTAGGCTTGCTTAAGCATCAGGGCTTATCGGTGTTCGAGCGTTTTAAAAGCAAGATGCAACAAGGGCA
>JAPHRL010000154.1 GCA_026195755.1 Kangiella sp.
ATTGATGTGAAGGTTTCGCACGAGTAATTCTTTGCCAGTATGCGGCCCGTTAACAATAACCACCCGACTTAGATCCATCATGTTTTTGTATAGCCTGTCATTATCACTGGGTTGTAGGATTTTTTCGCTCCACTCAACCACTACAACGCGCGTACCCTGCGGTAGAGTCAGGTATTGTGTTTTACCCGTCTCGCTGGTCAATTGCCCAAGAATAACAGGATAACCTTCTCCCGCGACCAACTGAGCAACATCGACTTGCTGCACGCTGGCTTGGTTGCTACTTTGAGCACTCATAACATCCAGTTTTTCTAACATATCCATCGCCGCATTAATATCTGCTATCAGCTTTTGTCCCTGTTGAGTTTTGGGAGCAATAACATACAAAGGTGAGCGCTCACTGAGAGATGGCACAGCCTGAATTAACTGCAACCGCTCTGGAAAATAATTGGTCAGCGTGGCGTTCATAACACCTTCAGTCATTGGCAGCAGGTCAATCTTATTACTGAACAATGCTAACAAGGCTTCTTGTTCGGTTGAAAATACTTCAGCATTACTAATCAACTGATCGATCTTTTGACCATAACTATAACCCGACACACGCCCCATTCTAAGGCTAGCCATCTCTTCACTCGCCTGCTCTTTACTCAAGTATTGACGATTAAAATAGATACGACTAGTTGCATAAAACAGTGGTTTGGAAAAAAGTACTTTTTCGGCACGGGCCGAAGTGTAAAAGTAAGGGTAAGAAGCCTGTAGTTTATCGCTAGCAATCATCGCCTGCGCAAAATCATAAGGTGCATACTTCCATTCAATATCAACACCCAAAACAATCGAAAGCATATTAATGATTCGAGCAGCGCCCCCTTCTTCACCACCGGCGGCATTAATATATGGCGCCCAAATATCAGTGGTTATGGTAATTAACTCTCTTGAATCTTTTGCTGTCTGAACTTGGCTTACTTCTATCTTATCCTCTGCTGAAAATCCCGAAGCTGGAAAAAGTGCAAGCAATGCTACAAGGTACAATAATATTTTACTCATAAATATTCTCTAATCACTATCGAGCTTTAATTTTTCGGTAAAGCACAATTAAAATAACGGTTAGTCCCACCCCAAAGCCGAACATATAATCTGTATCAATGTTGGCAATAAAGCTCAGGAAAAAGGAAGTGCTTTCATCGTTATAATCCAGAGCCGGACGTGACATCATTTCACGACTAAATTCGACCAAATACAAAGACAGTTCAAAGACAGCAAAGAAACTTAAAGTGACGAGCAATAAATCAGTCAATACCGTACTACGCTCGCGTCGCTTATGATCGGCTTCCTCAAGACGACTACTACATACTTCTACCATACGCTTACTGTTTTGAACCAAAGTATCAAACTCCCAACACTCCAGAATGTCTGCAACCAGTTTACGCTTAGCACGAGTTAAGTATTTCAAATGCTCATGATAACTGATTAAGTGCATGCGTGCTGCTACTCGACTGGTCGACAACTCATTTTCCGCCTGTAGCAGTTTTTTGCTCACATAAGCATGCTCAATAGCATCAATCAATTGCTTATTACAATTCTCCTGTGCGGTATAAAAATATTGCGACAAGATCATGGAGTCGACTCGGTAATCAAGTGCGGCACTTTCCTGCCAGTGCGAAGGTTCGACTACCACATAATTCAACCAAGTCATTGAGTATTTTTTCTCACCGGCTATTATTTTCTCGGCATCATCAGGATCACGCGTGTTGCTAAGCCATTCCTTAATTAACTTTTGGATATTATTTTTTTGCAGGCTTTGCTGATTAAGCAGAATGGCGCGAGAAATCCAGTGCACATCGGGCTTTGCCATTTGCTCTATGTCATAGTCAAGAATATCGTTATTGTTTATGTTTCGAACTTTATTCACAAAACTGACAAACCCACCCCATACAGTTTGAATCGCTTTGCGAGTATCTGCTTGTGACAGTGCTTCTAATTGCTCGCTGGTCAAGACCTCAGAATATTCCAGTGTCACTTCTGCAATCGCAATATTATTAGGGAACACATGCAATTTCACGTTGTTTTCAGCATCCTCCCAGATGAAAAGACGCAAGTTTTTAACGTCATCATTAAGCTTGGAATACTGCTGATCCTGGCTTTTAAGTGAGCTGGCATTTGTACAGCCCTCCAATTCACATACCGCATCAATAAATGATTCATACTTTGCAGATGCAGTATTAACACCCAACTTAAGTCCAACTCCAATTTGGACCGGTGATATTGTTGTCAAGGCTATAGTTGGTTCACTCATAAGGCTTCTTATTGTTTAATAATAAATAGTACTAAATTAATTGAATAAATTGATTCATTCGACTCACACCAATCACTTCTAAACCCCTGATCGGTTTTGGTGGCTTATTACCTTCTGGCACAATCGCTCGTTTAAACCCGTGTTTTGCCGCTTCATTTAGGCGCTCTTGTCCATTGGGGACAGGGCGAATTTCACCCGCCAAACCAATTTCGCCAAAAATAACGGTATGCTCTTCTAAGGGACGATTACGCAGGCTGGAAATAATAGAGGCTACTAATGCAAGATCAGAACTGGTTTCCATTACCCTAACACCACCGACCACATTGGCAAAGACATCCTGGTCATAAGTTGCGATTCCTGCGTGACGATTAAGTACCGCCAATAACATGGCTATTCTCTGATGATCAAGACCTACCGCAACTCTGCGCGGCTGTGGTGCATGCGAACTGTCAACTAATGCCTGAATTTCAACTAACATCGGCCGTGTTCCTTCCCAGGTAGCCATTACCGCACTTCCTGCCACCGGGTCCTGGTATTTAGACAGAAAAATAGCAGAAGGGTTTTTCACTTGCTTAAGACCTTCATCGGTCATGGCAAAAACACCTAATTCATTGACAGCGCCAAAACGGTTTTTTACCGCACGTAATAAACGTAAGCGTCCGTCTCGTTCGCCTTCAAAATAGAGAACGGCATCAACCATATGTTCCAACACACGCGGTCCCGCCAGAGCACCATCTTTAGTGACATGCCCTACTACTAATAAAGTAATCCCTGTCTGTTTGGCAAACCGAACCAGTTGCGCGGCACTTTCGCGTACTTGCGCTACGCCACCGGGCGCAGACTGCAGCATGTCTGTATAGATGGTTTGGATAGAGTCCACCACCATCACTTTGGGTTTTTGCATTAAAGCTTGCGTGGTAATTTGCTCGACCTGAGTTTCAGTGAGTAGAGAAAAATCTCCAGTCGCCAAGCCCAGGCGTTGTGCGCGCATGGTTACCTGCTGTAATGACTCCTCGCCAGTGACATACAAAACGGAGTCGGTTTCGCTTATCTTGCATAAGCTTTGCAACAGAATGGTGGACTTAC